>CAZPAL010000016.1:0-14802 GCA_964584525.1 uncultured Dehalococcoidales bacterium
TGTGTTGGGTGTGTTTGGTGTGTTGGTTCGAGTATCCAGAGATAATGGGGGAGGTTCCCGGGTGCCTGATTAACCTCGCCGCTGAAGATCTGACCGGGTTGGTAATCAAATGGTACGATAACGATGAATTGCCGGGAGAAATACTCGGGAAAAAGATAGACGCGGACGTCCTGTCTGCACTTTTTCAGCAGACAATGCGCCCCATCTTGACCCAAATCGCTTTAACATTGAAGGGCAGGTACGACCAGGAGGCGTGGTGCCGGAACTCTTGCCCGGTGTGTGGAGGCAGACCGGAATTTGCCTTTCTGGAAAAGGAGCTCGGAGCTCGCTATCTGCTCTGTGCCAGATGCTCCGCAGAGTGGTTATTTCAACGCTTCGAATGCCCCTATTGTGCCAACACCGACCACAAGACCCTCTCTTTTCTGACGGGGGATAACGAGTTTTACCGGCTTTACCTCTGCGACGCCTGCAAATCGTATATTAAGGCAGTCGACCTTAGAAAAGGAAACCCCGCTACACTCATCCCTCTCGAGGCGCTGATAACCGTCGGTATGGATAAGCAAGCCAGGGACATGGGATACCACCCGGGTTTGTAACCCTTAATCGGGCACAAAAGGCAGCGGTATTTACCCCGCTGTCCTTTTTTTTAAACCATTCAGTCCAGGTAATACGGCCAGAAATCCTCAACGCGAGTTGTCATCATGCGCACTACCAGAGTGGATTCAACCAGGAGCCTGTCATCGGGCGTTGGACCAGTGTTCACCAGATATGGCCACGCGCTTTGCCTGAGCGATGCGATAGCCGCCAGGTTTTGCCTGACCGAGGCATCAATAGCCAGATAGGCTGAAGCAGGCGCATATTCGAGGTAGGGATGGTTGTCGGTGTTGAGCCGGCTCCCTGATGAATACCGGGCCAGGCTATCCTCATCCAGGATGAAACAGGACAGGATGTCGTAGGCGTCTTCGATACCCAATGGTGCCAGTTCGTTCTGGATGTTCATCTGGGCCATGCGCTGACTTAGCAACTGATAATCGAGGCTAAGCGGCTGCTGCGTGCCTACAAGAATATAATAATGGCGCTGGAAAGAAAACCATAGGGTTGCGTGCGGGAATACCTGTTGAAACGTGCGCGCTGTCATTTTTACGTCTTGCTCGGACAGCAGGTGGTACGGCAGCCATTGTATCATCAGCCCGTCAGCCGCCAGGTTTTGGCGGCAGAGCTGGTAGAATTCCAGCGTATAGAGGCTCCCGCTGCCGGAACTCTTGGGAGACGTGGCATCGACAGAGATGATGTCGTAGGTTTTATCGGTGACCAGCATATGATTGCGTCCATCGGCGAAAATAAGTTCAAGCCGAGGGTCGTGCATAACCCCGTGATTCACTTCAGGGATGAACTCAGCGGCCTCCAGAACCGCCGGTAACAATTCGATGCAATCCACATCAGCGGTGTCATACTGCATGGCCGCCCAGGATGAACCGCCCGCGCCAAACCCTATGATACCTACCGATGGATTTGCCTTCTGGGTGAGAAGCAGCGGCAGGTGACCCAAACTTTTCTGAGCATCCACATGCCGTTTAATAGTTCCGGCCACGGGGAAACCATCAATGCTGATGCTTTTATTCATGAAATAGTCTTGAAAAACCTTTACGGTGGCGCCGATGCCCTCGTTGTAATAAAGCACACCGGCCATGTTCTCCCTTTCGATAGGAGAGCTGAACATGAAGTCGCCGAAGGATATCAGCACCGCCAGCATAACGATGTATGAAAGGCCGGCTGCCAGCCCGGTTACCGCTTTTTTACGCAACCGCCAAGCCGGGATGACGGCTAGCAACACCAGCCCCGTAATTACATTGACGGCCGCCACCACCATCACGCTCTTGAAAACTCCCAGCCAAGGTATGAGCACAAATCCTGCCCCGAACGAACCGGCCACGCCTGCCAGCGTATTGACGGCCAGTGATTTCCCGACTCCTCCCGCCGCACCTGGGATACCCGTCGAATATATTTTTACAGCCAGCGGCAGGGCGATGCCCATTAAGAGCGTGGGCAGCAACATCACGATAAAGGAGCGCAAAAACCTGAATACGGCCCAGCCCCACTGGCTGGTGGTTGGGTAATATATGCTTCCCATATCTGCCCCTAGAGCCGCCCCCCAGTTTCCAAAAACGGGGATGGAAAGCAGTGCCAGCAACCCAATCATGATTTCGGCAACGGCGAACGCCAGCCACAGATGCCGGCTGCGGTCTATCCAGCGCGACACAATAAGACTGCCCAAGGCGATGCCAATCAGGAATGCCGCCAGCATCGTAGTAAAGGCTTGCGCGGTATTGTCCAGCAAGAAGATGAGCGCCCGGGTCCATGCCACCTCGTAGGCCAGCGAACAAAAACCGGACACTCCTGCCGCCCACAACGCCAAACGTCTCAGGCCAGGTGGATATGTTCCGGCGGCGCCATCGGCAGGTGCCTGCTGCACTTCCCTCACCTCAGGCTGGGAATGAGTTTTTGCATCAAGAATGAGGAAGACCAGCGCTATGATAATGTTGAAAGCGCCGGCCAGGTAGGCCGACTGGTTGATGCCCAGTACGGCTACCAGCAAAAACCCGGTCAGTATTGTGCCGAATGCGGCACCCAGGGTGTTGACGAAATAGAGCTGGCTGACCCGGTAGCCCAACCCGCCAAACCTGGAAAAGAGGAAGCGAGTTATCACCGGAAGCGTACCACCCATGAAAAAGGTAGGCACCAGCAGCACTAAAAACGATACAGCCAGCCTGGTCAGGCTCAACCCGAAGTAACTGGGAGTGATGTTCTGAAAGACAAATACATAAACCTCATCCAACAAGCCCAGGATGAGGGGCATAATGAAGGAAAAAATGCCGATTCCGAGTTCGAGCCAGGCATACAGACGCAGGGGGCGAGCGGTGCGGTCGGCCAAGCGTCCAAGCCAGTAGTTGCCGGTGGCCAGCCCTGCCATGAACGCCGCCAGGACGATGGTGGTAGCCAGCGTCGTTGAACCGAACACGACGCTCAACATCTTCAGCCATACCACTTCATAAATCAGACCGCTAGCACCGGATATGAAAAAGACCACCAGAATGAGCTGGGGAAGGCGAGAAATGGTCAAGCGACGGCTAAATAGCAGGACAGATTTCGCTAACGCCACTACGTACTCCTGAAACTTGTATGTAATAATACTACATCCAAATCTAATCGGCAAAAACCCAGAATATCGGGAACTGCATTTTGCTAAAATAAAATGCTATACTCTGGCACATTCATCTACGATAGCGGGGGAGATAATGAATTTGACGCTGCCGTCTGAACCCTGGGTTTCATGGTTGATTTCCGCGGGTATATTTCTGGCTTCCATCGGTGTAGCGCTCGCCTCGCGCTTTCTGCTAGGACTGGCATTGAAAATAGCCTCCCAGCGCACACGCACAGCGCTGGATGACCTTATCATCCGGGCGATGGCCCCGCCCGTCTTTCTCGGCTTGCTGGGGCTGGGATTATGGCTGGCGTTGACGCGCCTCAGTGAGTTGGATAGCTATTCTGACATAATCAATAAAGCCTTGGTCGTCATCGCCATTTTCCTTGGCACCGTGGTGGCAGCCAGGGTGGTAGATGCCCTGTTAACATGGTACGGGCAGGAAGTAGCCCACAGGACGAGCACAGACATCGACAACCGCATGCTGCCAATCATCCGCCGCGTCAGCAGTCTCGCCATTTACGGGGTGGCGTTGATGCTGGTTCTGGATAAGCTTAGCGTCAATATCACTCCGCTGGTGGCCGGCTTGGGCATTGGGGGACTGGCGGTGGCTATCGCGCTGCAATCCACTCTTTCGAACTTCCTGGCCGGGACGTATGTCGTTTCGGATGCAGTTATCCGCAAGGGGCATTACATAATGTTAGACAGCGGGCAGGAGGGCCTGGTGGAAGATATCGGCTGGCGCAGCACCAAGATACGCCACTGGCAGGGGAACCTGATTGTGCTGCCTAATTCAAAACTGGCGGATGCCGTGGTAACCGACTATGAAGCCATTGATATCGCCAAGGCGTTCAACATCGTGTGCGGGGTGAGCTACGATAGCGACCTGGAGAAAGTTGAGAAAGTCGTCCTGGAAGTCGCCGGTTTCATCCAGCAGCAATTAAAAGAGGGGGCCAAGGATTTTAGCCCTTCGGTGCGTTTCAAGGAATTTGGTGAATCTAATGTCAATTTTGCCGTGGTGCTCAAGTCCGTAGACCGCAGCAGCCAGTACCTGCTCAAACACGAATTCATCAAGGCGTTACACCGGCGTTTCAAGGAAGAGGGAATCAACATCGAATATCCGGTGCGCAGAATTTATCTGACCGGTGGTGAAAGTACCAAGTAGCCCCTGCCCGGAACGGTACGCGATGCCTCAGCGAAGCTGTTGCCGCAGCGATTTCAGGCTGCCCCGCTTGTTCCCTACGGCCAGGACGAACGATACAGCAAGCAAGCCACGTAATGCCCGCTGCCAGCCTCTTTAAGCTGAGGCACCACGTTGGGACAATCTTCGAACGCTTTGGGGCAGCGAGTATGGAAAACACAGCCGGACGGAGGATTGATAGGGCTGGGAACTTCGCCTTTCAGAACCATAATTTGACGTTGCGATTCCACCGCCGGATCAGGAATCGGCACAGCGGAAAGAAGGGCTTCGGTATAGGGATGAAGATGGGATTTATATATATCATCCCGCGACGCGATTTCCATCAACTTGCCGAGATACATGACACCCACGCGGTCGCTGATGTGTCGCACGACCGACAGGTCGTGCGAGATGAAGAGATATGCCAGCCCGAACTTATCCTGCAAGTCGTCCAGCAAGTTTATCATCTGGGCCTGAATCGAAACGTCCAGGGCTGAAAGCGGTTCATCACAGACGATGAACTCAGGCTGCAGCGCCAGCGCTCGCGCCACTCCCAGCCGCTGCCGCTGCCCACCGCTGAATTCATGCGGATAGCGGTCGGTCATGTAAGGAGCAAGCCCCACCGTATTCAGCAGTTCAGCGATGCGGGCATCGAAGTCACGCCGGCTGACGTCACTGTTTATTTTCAGCGGTTCGCCGATGATATCGGCGGCGGTGAAGCGCGGGTTGAGTGAATCGTATGGGTCCTGAAATATAACTTGGAGTTTACGCCTCAGCGGACGGAGTTGGTTTTCCGAAAGCCGGGTCAAATCCTGCCCGGCAAAGATAACCTCTCCCGAAGTGGGGGTATACAATTGCAGGATGCATTTACC
Organism: uncultured Dehalococcoidales bacterium; assembly: GCA_964584525.1. Lineage (GTDB taxonomy): Bacteria > Chloroflexota > Dehalococcoidia > Dehalococcoidales > UBA1222 > CAZPAL01. Next base: position 5,255 of record CAZPAL010000016.1, read on the forward strand.
AACCGTGGTCTTCCCACAACCGCTTTCTCCCACCAGCCCCAGCGTTTCACCTCGGCGAATGTTAAAACTGACGCCATCGACCGCCTTGACCTCGGCTACTTTCTTTTGCATCACCAGACCGGAGGTGATGGGAAAGTACTTGGTCAGGTTCTTTACTTCAAGGATAACAGAATCTTCTGCCATGGCATTTCCCCGTTCTCAGCAATAAAACAGGCGCTGAAATGCCCGGGTGAAACTTCCACCAGGGCTGGCTTTTCAACAGCGCAACGCGGTAGAGCGTACTGACAGCGCGGCTGGAAGGCGCATCCGGTGGGAGGGCAAATCAAATCGGGTGGCTGACCTTCGATGGGCACCAGGCGTACTTTGCGCACTTCGTCCAGACGTGGGACAGAAGCCAAAAGCCCGGTGGTGTAGGGGTGGTAGGGCGCATGATACACATCGGCCGAAGAGCCATGCTCGATGATGCGGCCTGCGTACATTACATAAACCCGCTGCGCATAGCGCGCCACCACTCCCAGATCATGGGTTATTAAAATGAGCGACATACCCATTTCACGGCTGATGAGACGGATAAGTTCCATCAACTGCGATTGAATGGTGACATCGACCGCCGTGGTGGGCTCGTCGGCAATAACAAGTTGCGGGCGGCATGAAATGGCCATGGCAATCATGACACGCTGGCGCATCCCTCCGCTGAAATGATGAGGATAGTCCTTGACCCGGCGCTCAGGTTGGGGGATACCCACCAGTTTCAGCAATTCTTTAGCCTGTTTCAAGGCTTCTTCATGACCTAGTTGCTTGTGGATTTCAAGCGACTCGGTCAACTGCCTGCCGATGGTGAGCACGGGGTTCAATGAACTCATGGGTTCCTGGAATATCATGGAAATGCGGGCTCCGCGTACCTTGCGCATCTCTTCAGAGGAAAGTTTAAGCAAATCAACATCATCAAGCAGTACTTCCCCGGAGACGATTTTCCCGGGCGGCTGGGCTATTAAACGCAGGATGGAGAGGGAAGTAACCGTTTTGCCGCACCCGCTCTCACCCACGATAGCCACGGTTTCATTTTTTTGAACATTGAATGAAACGCCGTCAACGGCCTTTACCACCCCGTCCTGAGTGTAAAAGTGAGTGGAAAGATTGCGTACATCCAGCAGTTTTGTCATATCAACGCCTCAAACGCGGGTCAAGCGCATCCCGCAAGCCGTCACCCAGGAAGGTGAAGGCCAGCATCAGCACGGCTATCGCGATGGCGGGGATAGTCACCAGGTACGGAGCGGCGAAAATAACATCGGCCCCGTCGCGAATCATGGCTCCCCAACTGGGCGTGGGAGGTTTGACCCCGATGCCGATGTAAGCCAGCGCTGCTTCGGAGAAGATGGCCCTGGGTACCCCAAACGTAACAGCCACGATAACCGGCCCCAGCGTGTTGGGCAGCAGGTGACGCAGCGTGATGTAACTGTTGGTACCGCCCATCGCCCGGGCTGCGGTAACGAAATCACGCTGCTTGAGGGAAAGCACTTGCCCCCGCACCAGCCGGGCTACGTTAACCCAGGCCACCAACCCGATAGCTAAAAATATCATATAGATGCTGCCGCCCAGCACCGCTCGCAATAATATAATCAGCAAGATATCGGGGAACCCGTACATGATATCCACAAAACGCATCAGCAGGTTATCCACCCGTCCCCCCATCGTGCCAGCAAAAGCGCCGATGGGCAACCCGATGAAGAGTACAATGACCTGGACGAAAATCCCCACCGCCAGAGAGGTGCGGGCTCCGTACAGAAGACGGGCGAACACATCCCGGCCAAGACCGTCGGTGCCGAACCAATGTTGCGCACTGGGCGACTCAAGAATAGCATTCATATCCTGCTTGGCGAAATCATAAGGAGTAATCAGGGGAGCAAAAATGGCTCCAAAAGCTATAATCAAGATAAAAATCCCGCCCGCCACCGCCAGCTTGTTCCTCCTGAGACGAATCCAGGCGTCCTGCCAGAGAGTCCTGTGTTGCCTGGGCTGGCAGGCGTTACCGGCAGGTCCGGTATCGATTACGGCTTCCTTAGTCATAACGAATCCTCGGGTCGATTACTCCGTACAGGATATCCACTACCAGGTTGACTACCGCCACCATGAAAGCGTAGAAGAGCACGGTGCCCATAATCAATCCGTAATCCCGCTGGAATACCCCCTGCACAAACAGGCGGCCGATACCCGGGATGGAGAAAACACTTTCGATAATAAATGAACCGGTGATAAGAGCGGCCAGTTCGGGCCCGGCGATGGTGATGACCGGTATCATGGCATTGCGCATGGTGTGCCTGGTTAGAATGACCCGTTCCATCAGTCCCTTGCTACGCGCCGTGCGGATATAATCCTGGCGCACCACGTCTAGCATGCTGGCGCGGCTGATACGGGCGATGTAGGCGGCGGGTAAGGCAGCCAGAGCGAAGGCGGGCATGATGATTTTCTCGATGCCGCCCCAGCCCCCGGTAGGCAGCCAATGCAGCCATACTGAAAAAGTTATCATTAGTAAAATACCCAGCACGAAGCCGGGTATGCTGGCAAATATAGTGGCGAATATTACCGAAAAGTAGTCTATGATGGAGTTTTGTTTGAGCGCGGCGGCCACCCCCAGCGGCACGCCAATGAGAATAGAAAGGAAGAAAGCTACCGCCCCCAGCGTGGCGGTAATGGGAAAGCCCTGCATGATGATGTCGGTGACGCCGCGGTCCTGGTATGTGTACGATACCCCCAGGTCCCCCCTGACCGCGTTCCAGACATAATTGCCGAATTGAACCAGGAAAGGTTTATCCAGGCCGTATTTTTTATTCAGGTTCTCTACGACCTGCGGAGCAAGGGCTTTTTCCTTGTCCCAGGGGCCGCCGGGCACGAGGTGCATCAGGGAAAAGGTAATAAAGGCCACGGCAAAGAGAACCGCTACCATCCAGAATAAACGCCGGATTATGTATTTACCCATGTGGTTCAGACCCTTATCTATGCCGCAAGGGATTGGTAACCAATCCCTTGCGGCATATAATAACACAACTAGTTCTCTTAGACTACTTTTCCATCCAGACGTTGGCGTAGAACATGTCGCCGGCCACCTGGCCGTCCATACCGGTGGTTAAAAGCCCCTTGACGTAGGGTTTAACCAACAGGAAGCGCTCGCGGTAGAACATGGTGGCGATGGGGCAATCCGCCATGACCATCTCATGCGCATCCTGGAGCATCTGCAGACGCTTGGTGTTGTCGAGTTCCGCCTTGGCGGCGGCAACCAGTGCATCGAACTGGGCGTTGGACCAGCCGGTGTGATTGTTGCCGGCTTTGGTGCCGAAGAGTTCGGGCAGCCAGTTGTCGGGGTCGGGATAGTCAGCCCCCCAGCCGAACCAGGCCCAGTCAAATTGCTCGGCGTTGACCATCTGTTGGAAAGCCTTGGATTCCATGGGTTCGAGTGTCAGGTTTATTCCCAGGTTATCCTTGATTTGTCCCTGCAGCCACTGGGCGATGGTACGGTTGCCGGCGGTGTCCGAGAATTGGAACTTGAGCTCCGGCAAGGTGCTCAGGTTGGAATAGCCGGCTTCGGAGAGGAGTTGTTTAGCCTTGGCAGCGTCGAACATGTATTCCTTGCCCAGGTCGGCATCGTAACCGGGCATCCCGGGTGGAATCCAGGAATAGGCAGGCTTGCCCACGCCGCTGCGTACATTGTTGACGAACGATTCACGGTCGAACGCCGTGGCCAGCGCCTGGCGCACTTTGACGTTGTTGTAGGGCGCTTTGTTGACGTTGAACTGGAAAGCGAAGGTCACCAGTTCCGCATAGCGCACAATCTGCGGGCTGAGGTTGGCATCGTTCATGGTGGATTTTTCGGTACCAACCGGAACGCCGCTGATATCGAGTTCGCCGTTCAGGTAAGCGGCATAAGCTGAGTTGGCATCGGTAATCATCTTATATTGAATCTCGACCAGTTCGGGTTTATCCCCCCAGTAGTTGGGGTTCTGTTTGAACGTGATGTGGTCCTGGTGAACCCACTCGGTCATGATGAAAGGGCCGTTGCCAATGTAGTTGCCAGCCTCGGTCCAAGCCTCGCCCTTGGAGGTGACGATGTCCTCACGTACCGGATAAACCGGCCACATGGCCATCAGCGAGAGGAAAATGGGGCGGGGTTGCGCCAGTTTGATTTCGAGGGTGTAGTCATCAACAGCTCTGACACCCAACGCAGCCTTCATTGAGGCTTTCTGTGCGGCAGTGGCATCCGCTGCCCCGTTGTACTCAGCCGCGCCCACGATGTCATAGTAGAAAGACGCGTATTCGCAGGCGAGGTCGGGGTCAAACAAACGCTTGATGCTGTAGACGAAATCATTGGCGGTTACCTTGGTGCCGTCACTCCAGGTGACATTGGTCTTGAGCTTGAAAGTATATGTCAACCCGTCGGCTGAGATGCCTCCGTTGGCTACGGTCGGGATTACGGAGGCCACTGCTGGGTTAAGAGACAGGTCCTGCTTGAAAGCCAGGAGACCTTCAAATACCTGCTGAATAACCGAGCGCTCACTCGACCAGGAAGCGCGGTTGGGGTCAATCTGAGCCGGTTCGCCAGCCAGATTTACCCTCAGGATTTGTTCGCCGGACGGTTGATTGCCACAGCCGGTGGGCAATACCGCAATCAGAACTGCCAGGAGAGAGAACAACAGGGAAACCAATACTGTCTTTTTGCGCATAATTCCTCCTATTTTTATTCCGGGGGATTTACCGACAGTTGGACAATCCCCCTACATTTGAGAAGGATTATGCGACTAACAACAGGTGATGTCAAGTGGCTGGCAGGGGTTAAAGGGCAAATATTTCGCGCTTTTCCGGCGCAGAAACCCTACCCACGCATAGAAATAATCGTATACGATTGCCGGCACGTTTGATTATAACCCCCGAAACAGATAAAATATCACATCGTCCTGCGATGGATATTATGAGGAGCACCACATGCCCATGCTGATTACCGACACCACTCTCAGGGATGCACATCAATCCCTGATAGCCACGCGCATGCGTACCCGCGACATGCTCGAGATTGCCGGCGAACTTGACCGGGTTGGTTTTTTTTCGCTCGAAATGTGGGGCGGAGCAACCTTCGACACCGCCATACGCTACCTTAACGAGGATCCCTGGGAAAGGCTGCGGGAAATCCGGAAAAGGGTTAAAAACACCCGCCTCCAGATGTTGCTCCGGGGCCAGAACCTGGTAGGCTACCGGCACTATGCCGATGATACCGTGCGCGAGTTTATTCGTCTGGCTGTGAAAAACGGAATGGACATCTTCCGTGTTTTCGACGCTCTCAACGACACCCGCAACATGAAGCTATCCATCGAAGTGGCTAAAAACTATAAGGCTCACGTACAGGGAGCCATCTGCTATACCGTTAGCCCGGTACATACCATTGAGCGCTTTGCAGACATGGCGGTGGAACTGGAGCGGCTGGGGTGCGATTCCCTCTGCATCAAGGACATGGCGGGCTTGATTTCCCCTGATGCCGCCGTAAAACTGGTAACATCGATTAAAAACAGGGTCAAGATTCCGCTGGACCTGCATTCCCACTGCACCAGCGGCATGGCTCCCATCAGCTACTACGCCGCAGCCATGGCTGGCGTGGACATTTTCGATACGGCTTTTTCCGCTTTCGCTTGGGGAACGTCTCAGCCCCCGACAGAGAGCATGGTCGCCGCGCTTCAGGGGACATCCCGGGACTCAGGCCTGAACATGAAGCTATTGAATGATATCAGCGAACGCTTCCTGGAAATCAGCGCTAAATATAATCACCTGATTACGCCGGAGGTCACGCGTCCCAATACGGCGGTGTTGCTGCACCAGATCCCAGGAGGCATGATTTCCAACCTGGTGAGCCAGTTGAAGGAGCAAAACGCTATGGACCGCCACGCTGAAGTGCTGGCTGAAATACCGCGGGTGCGCGCCGACCTGGGGTATCCCCCTCTGGTCACTCCTACCAGCCAGGTGGTCGGCACCCAGGCGGTGCTCAACGTGCTTTCCGGCGGGCGTTACAAACAGGTTACGCGTGAAACCAAAAATTACTTGCTTGGGCTATACGGAGCCGTCACCGGCGATATAAACCCGGAAATCAGCAAAGCCATCATCGGGGATGAATTACCGGTAACGGTCCGCCCGGCCGATTTGCTGGCGCCCGAGATGGAAAAAGCACGCGCCGAACTTGGTAAACTCGGGCTGATAAAACAGGAAGAGGATGTGGTCACATATGCTCTTTATCCTGAAATCGCGCTAAAATTCCTGCGCGGCGAATGCAAGGAGGAGGGGGTATGCCATTTACCCGTGCCTGCTGATCCACCAAAAAGCGTTAATATCTCCCCCACTGAGTTCAGTGTAGACGTGGACGGTGAGGTTTTTAATGTCAAAGTCTCTCCTGTCACCGGCAAGGTAACCAGCGCCGCGCTAGCCACCAAATTAGATATGAACCATAAGGGAGCTGTCATTGCCCCCATGAACGGCATGATACTTTCAATCGCCGTACATAACGGAGACAGGGTCGCCAAAGGCTGCGTTGTTGCAACCATCGAAGCCATGAAGATGGCCAGCGAAATCCCGGCACCCAACGCCGGTACCGTCACCCAGATAATGGCCTATGAGGGCGAACTGGTCAACTCCAAGGACGTAATCATGGTTATTGAGCCGGATGATGATAAATAAAATCCTGGTAGCCAACCGCGGCGAAATTGCCATCCGCGTTATGCGGGCCTGCCGCGAGTTGAATATCGCCACCGTGGCGGTCTATTCGGAAGCCGACCGGCATGCCCTATTCGCCAAGTACGCGGATGAGGCCTACTGCATCGGCCCGGCCCAGGCCGCGCAGAGCTACCTCAATATTGAAAAAATTATACAGGTTTGCCTGGAAAGCGGTGCCCAGGCCATTCACCCGGGTTACGGTTTTTTAGCTGAAAATCCCAGATTCGCGCACGCCTGTGAGATGGCTGGCATACAATTCATCGGCCCTTCGAGCCGGGTACTGGAATTAATGGGCAACAAGATTGCCGCCCGCCGTGAAATGCGCAAAGCCGGGGTGCCGGTGGTACCGGGCAGCGACGATTTAGTTCTTGACATAACTCAAGGCAAATCAATTGCCAATCAGGTTGGATACCCGGTAATAGTCAAGCCGGTAGGCGGCGGGGGCGGCATAGGCATGAAAATCGCCCACTACGAAGACGACCTTGAGGCAGCTATCCAGATGTCTCAGGAAATGGCCGGCAAGGCTTTCGGCACCGCCGGGGTTTACATCGAAAAATTTATTTCCCAACCGCGGCATATTGAGATTCAGATAATCGGCGACAAGCAAGGTAATATAGTATACCTCGGGGAAAGGGAATGCTCCATACAGAGGCGTTACCAGAAACTGATTGAGGAATGCCCCAGCCCCGCGCTCACCCCCGAATTGCGCCGCGAGATGGGGGAAGTGGCCGTTAAAGCCGGCAAGTGGGTAAATTATGAAAGCGCCGGAACCATCGAATTCATCTATTCCGGCGGCGATTTCTATTTTATGGAAGCCAACACCCGCATCCAGGTGGAGCACCCCGTCACCGAAATGGTGACGGGCATCGACATCGTCAAGGAACAAATCAGCATCGCCATGGGTAACCCTCTCAGCTTCACCCAGCCCGAGGTGACCATGAACGGATGGGCTATCGAATGCCGTATCAACGCCGAGGACCCGCTTAATGCTTTCACTCCGTCCACCGGCAAACTCAAGGGCTACCGCTCCCCGGGTGGGATAGGGGTACGGGTGGACAGCGGAGTCCATACCCGATATGTCATCCCTCATATGTACGACCCCATGATTTCGAAACTGGTTGTCTGGGGACGTAACCGCCCTGAAGCTATCGCCCGCATGCGGCGCGCCCTGTACGAGTATATTATAGTAGGGGTCAAAACCAACATCCCGTTTCACAAGGCGGTTATGAACAATCCCAGTTTCGTAGCGGGTGATTTATCCACCCATTTCATTGACAGGGAGACAACTTTACTCCAGGAGGATATGGCACGCATCGCTGAGATTGATACTCCACTTGAAGCAAAGCTGGGCAAAATATTCGATGAAAACCCCAGAACCGCCGCCATCGCGGCTGTGACCACCCTCCTGCAGCAGGCTTCGGCGGCTTCTGAAGACGAATGATGCGAATCTAGTACATTTGCGCAGATTGGCGGGAATTTAAATCTTTAGTATTACCCCCGGCAATATAAATAACGGAGAAACAAACGAATGAGCGGTGGCGAAGGCGCACTGGACAAATACTGGGCTTTTCTGAAGGATAATTACCGTCAGCACTATTCCGAGATTACCGCCGACCACATAGTGTATCCGAGGAATACCCAAGAACTGGGTTTTCATAATGGATTCGGGATTGCCCACGGGGAGGGGGACGAAGGCCTGGCAATCTGGATAAACGTGCAGGGGGAAGTTATAAACGAAGCGGCTTTCAACAGCGAGGGGTGCCCCACCTGCACCGCCTGCGGCAGCGTGGCCACCGAGCTGGTGCGCGGCAAAACCTGTGCACAGTGCCTGTCCCTGGGTCCGGAGGATTTGCTCTCGGCGCTGGGCGGACTGCCCGCGGAAGACCGCCGTTGCGCAGTGCTGGCTCTGGAGGCGCTCAAAGGAGCCGTTTCAGATTACCACGAATCCAGCGGGCAGCTATGAAAGTGCTGTTATCGGGCAATGAAGCCCTAGCGCTGGGAGCCTACCATGCCGGCGTACGCGTTGCTACGGCTTACCCCGGCACTCCTTCCACTGAAATCCTGGAAACACTGACCGGATATGGGAATATCTACACGGAATGGTCCACCAATGAGAAGGTGGCGATGGAAGTGGCGATGGGGGCTTCCTATGCCGGTGCCAGGACCGTCGTTTCCATGAAACATGTGGGACTGAATGTGGCCAGCGACCCGTTCATGGCGGCGGCGAGCACGGGGGTGGTGGGCGGAATGGTAGTTATTTCAGCCGATGACCCGGGCATGCACAGCTCGCAGAACGAGCAGGATAACCGGCATTACGCCAGGCTGGCCAAGGTGCCGGTGCTGGAACCCAACGACAGCCAGAGCGCATACGAACTGATGCTGCGCGCTTTCGAAATCAGCGAACAGTTTGATACGCCGGTCATGGTGCGCACCACCACCCGCATCTCGCATGCCAGTTCTGTGGTTGAAGCCACCATAGAGCGCCCGGACAACCTCCCCCCGGCTCGTTTCGCTCAGGACGCCGCAAAATTCGTCATGCTGCCGGTTCATGCCCGGACCCGCCATCCGCTGGCGGTAGCCAGAATGCAGGCGCTGGCTGAATACTCCGAGACTTTCGCCCACAACCAAATTTCCTGGAACGGGCTTGAATTGGGAATCATCACCAGCGGGATTGCTTACCAGTATGCCCGCGAAGTATTTAAAGATGCAACCCTTCTCAACCTGGGCATGAGTTACCCTCTTCCCGCGAGACTGGTCCGCGAGCTGGCAGCCAGAGTAAAGAGGGTGCTGGTTATCGAAGAACT
>CAZPAL010000017.1:0-5539 GCA_964584525.1 uncultured Dehalococcoidales bacterium
GCAGTGATAGATGGCATCCAAAAAAGCGTTTTCGTGTTTGAGCATTTCCTGCATATGGTCGTGGATGTGGCTCAAACCAGCTTCATCCAGGTAACCGCGGGCGATACCGGACTGGTTGGTCACCAGTATGGTCTTGAGCCCGTTGGCATTCAGCATGCGCAGCCCGGCCGCAACGCCCGGCAGGAGCACCATGTCCGTCACCGAATGGCAGTACGGCACGTTGCGGACGAGGGTACCGTCACGGTCCAAAAAAACTGCCCCGTTTTCCATCGGCCTCTCCTATGGCTTGATGGCCGCCAGGATGTCCTGCGGCCGGAAGGGTTTGGTGACGACGCCGGATACCCCTAACTTGAGCGCCTCGGCCACCAGCGGGCTCTGCGGATGGCCGGTGATGACCACCACCGGCACATCTTTGTCCGCATTCCGGATGAGGCGCAACAGTTCCACCCCGTCCATGCCCGGCATGACCAGGTCCAGGAAGATGCAGTCGAATTTGATGTCCTTGAGTTGCCCGACGGCTTCGCCGCCCGTGTTGACGGCGATGACCGCGCGCCCGGGTTTTTCGAGAGTTCTTTTCAACAGCTCGCAAACGATGGGCAGGTCATCCACCACCAGGAAATACTCCGCGGCGGGTTGTTTGGTCTGCAGTTCGCGGTCTATATCCGCCTTGCGGAAACGCAGGCTTTCGCCCACGCGCACCACCGGCAGGGCGCCTTTTTTCGCCAGGTTGTATATCGTGCGGGATGATACCTTAAGATAATTGCCCGCTTCTTCCACCGTCATCAGCGTGTCTATAATACCGCTCGCTTTCCGGTTCGATAACTGGTATCAACCGATTCCATTATTTAACAAAGAATTACATAGAATGCAGTATTTATACTCCGCCGCCGGGCGGATGTCAACCTGGGGGGAACCACCCCTGAAACGGGGGAAGTCCCACCGCCCAAGCCACTCATCGTGGCTTCCGGAATGACACAGGGTAAAGGTACGAGATTGCCGCGTCGCTACGCTCCTCGCAAAGACGGAGGGGGTGGCTTCCGGAATGACAGGATGGGGCTGGTTCACCTGAATGGCTTGACAGCGTCACCCATTTGATAGTAGTCTAAGGCCAATTTAATAAGGCAGACCCGGGGCTTGGGCAAGATACAAGCTGGTCTGGAAGGCAAGTCGGTGAGATTCCGACACAGTGCCGCCTGCTGTGACCGATAGCGATATCGGAAGTCAGAACGCCAGATACCGGGTACAGGTCTCCGCGGATGAGGAGGTGCGCACATGTTTACATAAAACATGAGGCGATGGCCCTTGTCGTTGAGACAAGGGTTTTTTAGTTTTAAACGTATGAAATAAATAATCTGGAGAGAAAGTTGTTTAAGAAGTTGTTTAACAACCGCCTTTTGGTGGCGGCGGTGATGTTGATACTGGCCGCAACGGTGAGCCTCAACCTGGGCTGCGGTGGAGGCGCTGCGCCTGCTACCGGCAGCGCCTCCGCCACCTTCCCGCTGACGCTGGTTGACGATTTGGGGCGCAGCGTTACCTTGGACAGCATCCCCCGGCGCATCGTTTCGCTGGCCCCCAGCAATACCGAAATCGTTTACGCGCTGGGGCTGGGAGACCGCCTGGTGGGCGTCACCGAATGGTGCGATTACCCGCCGGAAGCCGCCTTGAAAGAGAAGGTTGGGGGCTACTCGGACGTCAATATCGAAAAAGTGGTTGCGCTCAACCCGGACCTGATACTGGCCGAAGACCTCCACAAGGCCGAGGTTATACCGGCGCTTGAGAAGCTGGGCTTCACCTGTTTCGCCGTCATCCCGCACAACCTGGCTGAAATCATGGCCTCCGTCACCACCATCGGCAAACTGACCGGAGCCGTGGCCGAAGCCGGGGTCATCGTAACCGACATGCAGAGCCGTATAGACTATATCTCCGGCAAGACCGCCGGGCTGGCGGAGAGCGCCAAACCGCGCGTGCTGTACGTCATCTGGCACGAACCGATGATGTCCGTGGGCGGCAATACGCCCATCCACGAGATGATTCGCCTGGCCGGGGGAAAAAGCATCGTAGGGGACGAGGTCATCGGCTGGCCTACGCTGGCATTGGAAGAAGTCATCAGCGCCAATCCCCAGGTGATAGCCGCCAACGTGGAAAGCTATCCGGGGGGCGACGCCCCCCTGCAGGCCATGTTCCTGGAGCCGCGCCTGGCGGTGGTGGACGCGGTCAAGAACTCACAGGTTTACGGCATCAACGCCTCCCTTACCAACCGGCCGGTGCCGCGCATCATCCAGGGCTTCGAGTGGCTGGCGGCCGTCATCCATCCCGAGCTTTTCCCCGAATTCGTCGACGAGTACATGAGGTAAACTTTGACCGACATTGAGCGCACCCCGCAAGCCGTCCTCTCCAACCGCCTGATGTGGCTGGCGGGGCTGGTGGTTTTGCTGGCCGTGGTGATACTGCTGTCGGCTGGCATCGGCAGCGTCAACATCCCGCTGGGAACGGCCTGGCGCATCATTGCCGACAAGCTGCTCTTTTTTGTGGATTTGTCCGGCGACTGGAGCGACGGCTGGACGGTGATAGTATGGGACATCCGACTGCCGCGGGTGCTGCTGGCCGGCATCGTGGGCGCCTCGCTTTCGGTGGCCGGCGCCACCTACCAGGGGCTTTTCCGCAACCCGCTGGCGGACCCGTACCTTATCGGCGTGGCCCAGGGAGCGGCGCTGGGGGCGGTTACCGGTTTCCTGCTGCCGTTCGCCGGCGTGGGGGCCACCCTGGGGCTGGTGCCGGCCATGGCCTTTCTTGGGGCGCTGGGCGCCGTCACGGTGGTCTATTTCCTGGCCAGGGTTGGGAACACGCTGCCCGTGTCCACCCTCATCCTGGCCGGGGTGGCGCTGGGGGCGCTCCTGGGGGCGGTGGTGGCTTACCTCACCATTACCAGCGGCCAGATGATGCGCAGCATCATGTTCTGGCTTTCCGGCAGTTTCGCCCTCAGCCAATGGCGCGAGGTGTGGATAGTTTTGCCGGTGATGCTGGCGTCTTCAGCCTTCATCATGATTTTCGGCCGTTCGCTCAACGTGCTGCAACTGGATGAAGAACAGGCACAGCAACTGGGCATCGACGTGGAAAAAATGAAAATCCTGCTGCTGGTGGCGGCCACCCTCATCACCGCCGCCGCCGTTTCATTCGTGGGCATCATCGGCTTCGTGGGCATCATCATCCCGCACGCGGTGCGCCTGCTGTGGGGGCCGGACCACCGCTTCCTGCTGCCGCTCTCCATGGTCACAGGTGCCATTTTCCTCATCCTGGCGGACCTGGTGGCGCGCACCGTGCTCAGCCCTTCCGAGGTGCCCATCGGGGTCATCACCGCCCTGGTGGGGGCGCCTTTCTTTCTGTATATCCTGCGGCGGCGCTCGCGCATGCTTTTTTGAGGTTGAGATGTCCTGTATAGAAGCTGAGAACATAAGCCTGGGTTACGGGCCGCGGCAGGTGGTGAAGGGCATCACCTTCAGCCTGCCGGCGGGGCGCATGACCGGGTTGGTGGGGCCCAACGGCTCCGGCAAGACCACCATCATCAAGGCGCTCTCACGGGTGATAGCGCCGCAGGGCGGGCGCGTGCTGCTGGACGGGCGGGATGTCCGGGAGATTCCCCGCCGTGAGCTGGCCTGCCTGCTGGGGGTGGTGCCCCAGATACCGCTGCTGCCAGGTTCCTTCACCGCCTTCGAGGTGGTGCTGATGGGGCGCAACCCGCACCTGGGGCTGCTGCGCTACGAGGGGCGGCGGGATATGGAGATTGCCATGCAGGCCATGCGCCAGACCGGCATCGCCCATCTGGCCGGGCGGCGCATCGGCGAGCTTTCGGGAGGGGAGATTCAGTGCGTGGTGATTGCGCGCGTGCTCACCCAGCAGCCGCGCATCATCCTGATGGACGAGCCCACCGCCAACCTGGATGTGGGGCGGCAGATAGAAATTCTGGACCTGATGCAGGGTCTCTGCCGCCGGGAGGGGCTGACGGTGGGGGTGGCGCTGCACGACCTCAACCTGGCGGTACAGTACTGCTCGCAGATGGTACTGCTTTCGGACGGGGGCATCCAGGCCGCCGGCACCCCGCGGGAGGTGGTGAGCGCCGGGAATATCGAGGCCGCTTACGGGCCGGGGAGCGTGGTGCATTACCTGGACGGCCTGCCGGCGGTACTTCCGCGCGCCGGCACCAGCCGCAATGCGTAGGGGACTGGGCTGACTTTCCTCTGGGACACCCCGGCAGGGGCTAAAAAAACAAGAGCGGGGGAATATTCCCCCCGCCCTTTGCTTGCCTCTTATATCCTAAGGCGCTTTTATCAGCGCGTCCAGCTTGGGTATGAGGGTGGATTCAGGCACCGCCCCCACCACCGTGTCGTTCACTTTGCCGTTCTTGACGAGCAGCATATTGGGGATGGACATGACGCGGTACTGCGAGGGGGTTTTCTGATTCTCGTCCACATTCATGCGGCAGAACTTGACCTTGCCGGCGTATTTGTCGGAGAGCTTGACCAGCACGGGTTCCACCATGCGGCAGGGCCCGCACCACGGTGCCCACATGTCTATCAGCACGGGTAGAGCCGATTTAAGCACCTCGGCGTCGAAGGTCTGGTCGGTGACATCAACTAACATCTGCTACTCCCAAAATTTATTTTCGAGCTAAAACTCCTTTCTTAATCCTAGAGCTTTGCGCCGCGTTAGTCAATCGTTCGCATGGGCGAATACGGTTACATTTTTATCAAATCGCCACCCCTTTCTGTCTTTGCGAGGAGCGCAGCGACGCGGCAATCTCGTATCCCTGGCGCCTCTGGGAAAAGAGAACGAGATTGCCACAGCCGTTTCACGGCTTCGCAATGAGAGTGAAGTGTGCGGATTGACTTTGCCCCTCTCCGAATATACAATCAGCCTGTGAAAGCGCAACCAGCAGCCGCCGTTACCTTCTACCCGGCGGACAGCGGATAGTGGCCGGCGTTATGCCGGCGGTAATTTTAGCGGCAGGCGAGGGCGCCCGCATGCGCCCGCTGACTTATACCAGCCCCAAAGCCATGCTGCCGGTGGCCGGCAAACCGCTGCTGGAACACCTGCTCGAGGCGCTCGCCGGCGCGGGCGTGCGCGAATATATTTTCGTGGTCGGCTACCGGGCCGAAATGGTAAGCGCCTATTTCGGCAGCGGACGCCGCTGGCAGGCTGACATAACGTACTGCCGGCAGCCCGAACAACTGGGCACGGCGCATGCGCTTCGGCAGGTAGAGGGGCTGGTGGGGGAGCGTTTCCTGGTGCTCAACGCCGACGTGCTGGCCTCCAGCCAGGACATTGCCGCCCTGATGGGCCGGGACGGCTGCACGCTGGCGGTGAAAGAGGTCGAGGACGCTTCCCGGCTGGGGGTGGTGGAAATCGAAAACGGGCGCGTCACCGCGCTGCATGAAAAACTGGCCGACCCCCCCCCCCCCCACGCCCCCCCCGGCCTCTAATTTTTAAACCCCGCAAACTTTGAGGGGCGTTGAAGCCCCCCCCGGTGCCCCCCCCCCGCGCC
>CAZPAL010000017.1:5549-14547 GCA_964584525.1 uncultured Dehalococcoidales bacterium
GCATCTATTTTTTCAACCGCTCTATCTTTCAGGCGCTTTCACGCACCACCAGTTCCCCCCGCGACGAGCACGAGCTGCCGCAGGCCATCCAGATGCTGATTGACGGCGGCGAGAATGTCGGTTATATTGCCACGAATTCCTGGCGCGACGTTTCCTACCCCTGGGAACTGCTGGCTCTCAACGCGGCGCTTTTGGAGAATACGCAGTCCTTCAACGCCGGCAGCGTCGAACCCGGCGTATTTATCGAGGGTGCCTGCCGCATCGGCGGTGGCACGCGCCTGCGGGCGGGAAGCTACATCAGCGGCCCGGTGGTCATCGGCTCGGGCTGCGACATCGGTCCCAACTGTTATATCCGTCCGTCCACCTCCATCGGGGACAACTGCCGCATCGGCGCTGCGACGGAGGTAAAAAACTCCATCATCATGTCCGGCAGCCGCCTGCCGCACCAGAATTACGTGGGCGACAGCATCATCGGGGAGGGCTGTAACCTGGGCGCCGGCACCAAAATCGCCAATCTGCGCCTGGACGGGCAGCCGGTAACGGCCGGCGGGGTGTCGACCGGGCTCGGCAAGTTCGGCTCGGTGCTGGGCGATGACGTCTCGACCGGCGTCAATGCCTGCCTGAACCCCGGCACCATGGCAGGGAACGGGGCGCGCATCGGTCCGGGGAAAGCGGTGGGTGGTATTATTAATCCAGGGAGTCACGTCTATTAACATCACCGGTACAACCGGGTGGATTTACACCTGCGGGAAAGGCGGCTGATATGTGCGGTATCATCGGCTACACAGGTCATCGCCAGGCACGGGATGTGATGCAAGCCGGGCTGGAAAAGCTGGAGTACCGCGGGTATGATTCCTGTGGTATCGCCGTGCCGTCCGGCGGCGAAATCCTGGTTATCAAGGACCGGACGCGGGTGAGCGAGCTTTTCAGCGCCATGCCGCCGCTGGCGGCCTCCACCGGCATAGGCCATACGCGCTGGGCCAGTTGCGGGGAGCCCTCCGCCTCCAACGCCCATCCCCACCTGGATTGCAAAGGGCGCATAGCCGTGGTGCATAACGGCGTTGTCACCAATTTTCAGAGCCTGCGAGCGCGCCTGCAAGCTGACGGGCACCGTTTCCTGTCCGACACCGATTCCGAAGTCCTGCCCCATCTTATCGAACAGCATTACAGCGGCAACCTGGAGGAAGCGGTGGCGCGGGCGCTGGCCGAGGTGGAGGGTACCTATGCGCTGGCCGTATTACGCGCCGGCGAGGAAAAACTGGTACTGGCCCGGCGTGAAAGCCCGCTGGTAATCGGGGTGGGAGACGGGGAATTTTTCGCCGCCTCGGATGTGACCGCATTCCTGGAATACACCGACCGCGCTATCTACCTGGAAGACGGGGACCTGGCCGTGCTGACCGCCGGCAGCCTGGAAATCCGGCGTGACGGCGCCAAGGTGGCGCGGGAAACAGTCAGGATTACCTGGGGCGCGGACGAGGCGCACCAGGCGGGTTACCCGCACTTCATGCTCAAGGAAATCCACGACCAGCCGAACGTGCTGCGCCAGACGCTGGCCGCCATCGAGGCCGAGGAAGGCGCGCGTGCCATTCTGGGAGCGCAGGCCGGCGGCGGCCATGAATGCCTGCTGATGCTGGCCTGCGGCACGTCCTACAACGCCGCTCTGGCCGGCAAATATATTTTCGAGGAGCTGGCCGGGGTGGAGGTGGGGGTGGAGATGGCTTCCGAGTTCAATTATTACCGCCACAGCCGTTCCTACGCCCGGGCGGTGGCCGTATCGCAGTCCGGCGAAACGGCGGATACGCTCAAAGCCGTGCGCCGCCTCAAAGAAAGCGGCTGCCGGGTGCTGGCCGTCACCAACGTGCCCGGTTCCAGCCTGGCCCGGCTGGCGGATTACACCATCTATACGCTGGCCGGCCCGGAAAAGAGCGTGGCCGCCACCAAGACCTATACCGCCCAGCTGGCCGTGTTTTACGGGCTGGCGCTTCACGGCATGGCGGGGGGCGGGGAAGCCCGGCAGCCGGAACTCATAACCGCTTTGAAAGGGTTGCCGGACCTGATGCAGCGCTGGCTGGAGAACCACCAGGAAATCATGCGCCACGGGCGTTTCCTGGCGCCTCACGCCAGCGCCTTTTACCTGGGGCGAGGCATCAACTACCCGGTGGCGCTGGAGGGCGCGCTCAAGCTCAAGGAAGTGGCCTGCATCCACGCCGAGGGACACGCCGCCGGAGAGCTCAAACACGGGCCGCTGGCGCTGCTGGGGGAGCGCATGCCGGTGGTGGCCGTCATCGGCCGCGACCGCACGCGCGAGGCCATGCTGAACAGCCTGCGCGAGGTGAAAGCCCGCCATTCGCCGGTGATTGCGGTGGCGGACGAACAAGACGACGAAGTGGAAACCGCCGTCGAGCATACCATCCGGGTACCGGCTTGCCCGGCGGTGTTCTCGCCGCTGGTGAACGTGGTGGCCCTGCAGTTGCTGGCTTACTATACCGCCGTGGAAAAGGGCTGCCCGGTGGATTTTCCGCGCAACCTGGCTAAAAGCGTTACCGTGGAATAAGCGGCGCGGCCAGTTTAACCAGCCGCCAGGCGATGATTTCCGACAGCACGGTAATGTCTTCGGTGGGCAGGTAAGCGCCGATGGAATTATCGAAGAGGATACTGCCTTCCGCCGGCAGTTCGTCGTCTCCCTGCCAGATCACCAGCGTCAGTTCCACGCGCGGCAGAGCTTGGAACGTCACTGAGGCGTCTCCCATGCCGCCCGGCACGCCCCCCAGCTCCTGCGCCGCCTGCCTCAGCAGGGCGGGGTGAGCGGCGAAAGCGCCTAGCAGGGGTTCCACCGTGCGCTTGAGAAAAGTGGGGTAGTAAGCCTGGCCGTCCGGCAGTTGCTGGAAGGTTATCAACCGCCCGCCGGGCGGGCTGTCGCCGGCGGTGGCCAGATAATGCAGTATAATCAGCCGGTCCCGCGGCGGTATAGTTTCGCTGGCGCTGATTTCGCCTCCGGCCGGGTTCACGCGGATATCCTGCCCGAGGTATGAAAGGCGCAGCCATGGCCGGCCGCTGTCGTCTTCAAGCAGCGCGCCGCTGTTACGCGCCACCTGCGCCGGGTCTTTTGCGCAGAGTTTTTCCACCGCCATCTGCCAGGCTTCCCGGTATGCCTGCTCAAATCCCGGCCGGGCGGGGGGTTTAGAGCGTGTTTCATCCATCTCTATCAGACCTTCAAAATCAAGTCCTGGAAAGCAGCCGGGTTATGCCAGCCACAGGTGGGAATAGAGCGTTTCACCGTTCAGAACGCGCACCGTTTTGACATAGGCGGCTTCTTCCGGTGAAAGGCAAGCGGTATCGATGCATTCGCCGTCCATGGCGCGGTGAATCAGTGATACTATCTGCGGCCGCTCCCCCCGGGCGATGGCTACCAGTTCGCTGTCCAGCGCGTCGGCGATGGCGGCATACAGGCCGCAGCGTTCCAGCATGACCATATAGGTGCGGTTGAGGTGGTGGCGGAGGTGGGTGGGGGTGCCGTTGGAAACGTTGGAAAGGCCCACGATGGACTTGCAGCCGGGCGCAATATCCGGCAGCATCTGTAAAAATTCCAGGCAGGCCGTCACCTGTGAAATCTCGCCGCTGACCGGGGTGGCGATGGGGTCTATCCAGATGTCTTCGTTGGCGACTCCGGCTTCGTTGCATTTATAGACCAGGTC
The DNA here is from genome assembly GCA_964584525.1 of uncultured Dehalococcoidales bacterium. GTDB lineage: Bacteria > Chloroflexota > Dehalococcoidia > Dehalococcoidales > UBA1222 > CAZPAL01. Next base: position 9,245 of record CAZPAL010000017.1, read on the forward strand.
CACCGCCAGCATGCAGCGCTCGTTGACGTCACGCGGCATGCCATCCACCCCCCACAGCAAGCCTATCATCTCGGCGTTGAATCGAGTCACCAGCGGCAGGATGTTCTCCAGCCGCTCCGGCTGCAGCGAGACCGAATTGATGAGGGTGCGCTTCTGGCAGGCCTTTAGCCCGGCTTCCAGCGCCCCGGCGTTGGTGGTGTCCAGCGAGAGCGGCTTGTCGGCCACCGTCTGCACCGTTTCCACCAGCCAGGGCATGATTTCAGCACCCGTTTTACGGGCCGGGCCGAGGTTGAGGTCCAGGTAATCCGAGCCCCCCATCTGGGCGGCCAGTTCCAGGATGGGCCCGGCCTGCTTTTCGCGCATGGCCGGCCCGATGGTCTTGGATATGATGTTGATATTTTCACCGACGATTATCATGACTGCTCCTACGCTTTCCACGTTTTGAGGTAGGCCGGGATATGGGCGCCTTCCCGGGGGCCGACCAGTATTTCCCAGCCGGGGAGTTCTTCCTCCAGCCCGCCGCTTTCCAGGGCGATGTAGCCGGGGATAATCAGCTTGCGGTGTTTGATGCGTTCGGCGATGCCGCTTTTCTTGACCAGCGCGGCGATGTTGTCGGCGCTGAACTTGCCGGCCGCCCAGGCGGTCATCACCGAAAGACCCTCGGTGTCCTTGACCAGCAGGTAACCGGGTATGCGCGAATTCTCGATTTCACCCGATACGATGAAATAGGTCAGCGAAAAGTTGGAGGTGACCAGCACCGGCGAGTCCTCGGCGGTCTTGCCGATTTCATAGATGCCTTCGGCGGTAGCCAGCGGGCGCTGGGGGTCGGTGAAGAGGTTCATGCGTAGCACCAGCAACGGGAAGAGCCATTCCCCCTGGAAATCAGACATGATGACGATGCCGCCGTACTTGGCGATAAAGACGCCGGCTGCCAGCGCCTCCTTCATGGGGTTGTCGGTCATTTCGGCTGTCAGCAGGATGGTCGGGAAACCCAGCGGGCGGAACTTTTTGGTCAGCGCCAGCCGGCGGATGGCTACTTGGTCGGCCAGCGCCCGGCCGATGCGGCGCGAGCCGGGGTCGAGGACGATATCCTTGAGCCCCAGCGCCGCCATTTTTTCGGTCAATCCTGCCAGTTCCTCGATGCCGGACGCCCTCACGGCCGCCGGGCAGTTATAGGTTTTGGCCAGCGCGGTCATGGCTTCGAAGTTGCTGGAGGTGACGGCATAGAGCAGCGGCCGGGCGCCGGCGCATTCCTTAAGGGCGGCTTCCATAGTGCACGCGTCGTCGGTCATCAGTATCAGCGCGCCGGCCTTATGGGCGCTGACATGGCGGCAGAGGGCGGCAAAACGCGCCGCGTCGCCGCTTTCGCATTTGAGCGCCAGCATATCGGGCTTGAGGCGCAGCCCAACCCTTTCGTAGGACAGCGCCTTGAACCTGGCCAGCCGGGTTTCAACCTCGCTTTCGCTCATGCCGTCCGTTATCAGCATGGCCAGCGCGGTGGGGTTTTCGAAGCGTTTTTCATGCCGGAAGAAAACCGTCTCCCCGCCCACCTTGACCGCCTGCTCGCCCGTGCCCACCGTCACCACCCGGATGGGGGGCGCCGAGGCTTCGCTGAGTTTGGCCCTGGCTTCCTCGGCGACGAAGGGGCAGGCGGTCAGTTCGGCTTTGCCGGCGGCCAAGCTCATGGCGAAAGCCAGGCAGGTGGGCACGCCGCATTTGCCGCAATTGGTCTTGGGGAGCAGTTTGAATATCTCGATTCCGGTTAATGCCATGGGTAACTCCTTTACATAATGGGTTCCATTGAGAGTGCCGGGTGTCCTTTCTCCGTCAGGAAGGGCAGGATATCCTCTTCGGTGGTGCCGACGGCCTCGTCGGCAATCATATCCAGCAGGTTGGGGATGCCGATAGCCGCCGCCCGGATGTTAAAGCGCTCCCGGATTTCCTCCTTGAGCGCCCGGGGCATCCACACCAGGCGTTTGATGCCGTCCTCGGCGGCCAGGAACTTGCGCTGGGCGATGTTGTATTTGCTGTGGCCGACGAATCCGGGGGTGCTGATGCCGCCGCCCACCGTACCCGCCAGGGTGGTGAATTTCATGCCGCAGGGGGTCATGTCGGCAAACTCCCGGTTGACGGTCATAAAGCCGTTGGACATGGGCAGGATGGCGGCGATGCACTCCATGCAGCCGCAGGCGGTCATGGGGTCTTCCATGATGCTGTACAGGTTATAAAGCGGCTGTTTGCCGTGGGAGGCTTTGAAAACAAATTCGTTCACTCCCTGCCACTGTCCGAGGCGGGCATCGATGACGGCGCCCTTGGGCACCGGCTGATTTGGCCCGGTGGGGTTGATTTCGAAGGAAGCCTTGCAGTCCATCCAGTTATAGGAACCGCAAAGCCCGGTACGCTCCGGGCTGATGACGCACACATGGCTGGGGGCGAAGGACTGGCACAGCGTGCAGGAATAGTAGGTGTCGGTGGTTTCATCGGTCATACCCTCGATGCGGTCGTCCCGCACGGCATAGGCCTCTTTGGCTCTCCCTACCATTTCCTTGACCTTGTCTTCCTCCGTATAGAGCGTCACCTGCAGTTTGTCGAAGATGCGCCCGAAGTCCTCGTGCAGATTGGCGTGCAATATGACGCCGATGTCGCGCAGGGTGAAGCCTTTTTCCACCGCGGATTTGCTGATTCTGAGCCAGGCGATGTCGCGCTGGCCGATATGCATGATGCCCTGGGCATAATTTAACAGGTGGTGAATCTGCCGCTCCAGGATGGGTTCGTAATCCTCCTGCATCTGCCGCCCCGCCACTTCAACCAGGATGGCCAGCGGCAATTTGGTGCCGGCTGGCAGGTCTTTGAGTTCGGTGCCGGCCACCGTCACCTTGCCGTCCTCCACCTCCTCCATTTTACGGGAGGTGACCCACTCCACCATAGGGGTGCGCCCGCCGCCGCATTCCAGATAAACGTCGTCGCCGCGCACGCGCTCGCCTTCGAAGGCCGGCCCGTAGGCCACCGGCACCGGCAGTTCGTCAATGGCTACCTTGAGCCCGCGCACTTCGGCTGCGCGGGCCACGATTTTGTCATGCGGCACGTTGGAAACGACGTGTTCGTAGGTGCAGATGCCGGCGGGCAACACCTCGGGAATGGGGGTGTCGGCGATGACCGGGAAGCCGAAGTTGATGGCCCCGGTGGCGTTGGCATACCATTCGTCGGTGACGTTGCCCAGCGGCATGGCAAAGGCGAAGATGCGGTCCTTGTTGTAAATCAGGTTGCGCCGGAAGTCGCCTGGGCTGATGTTGCCGAAAGACATGGCGGCGCGCGCGGCAAAACCCAGCGCGAAAACGGTGGCGGATACGTCCGGCCCGAACGACACCAGGCGCGTGGGCCAGCCGATTTCCACTCCGGCCTCGACCAGTTGCTCCGAGAAACGCTTGCCGTCGCTCTCCCCGGCCATGAACACATAGAGGTTCTTCTGCTGCAGCTCGCGAGCTATTTGGGTGGCGATTTCAAGGTTGGGAGCGGCTCCCAGAATGGCCGCGAACCCGGGGGCGGTGCCGTCCACGAATTCCACGCCCCTCTTGCGCAGGATGACGTCGTCCGCCGCTCCCAGCCAGATGTTGTTTTCCAGCGGGTCTTCGGTTTTGGTATAAAAATCGGGTGTTTCGAGGTAACGCAGCGCCTCTATCAGTTCCTCGGCAAAGAGGGTGGCCATGCCGGCATCCAGCGCCGGGGCGAGGTAAGGCAGCGGGTGGACGGCGCGTACCGGCGGCGGCAGCAGGGATTTACAGCGTTCCAGCACCGGACGCATGTCGCCCAGCTTCTCTACCTTGAGCCCCAGCATGGCGTAGATGATGGGCAGGTAATAGGCGGTATTGGGAAAACCCACCGGTTCGGCGGCGCTCCATTTTTCCATGGCTTCGCGCCATTTCAGTTCGGCTTCGGAAACAATTTTATGCGCGCCCCTGATGGCGGCGGAGGCGATTATTTTAGACATCGGCCTGTCCCCTTTCCCTGGCTTGGCGCAGGCTCTGCTTGACCTCGCAGCCGGTTTCCAGCATGCGGCGCATATCCATATCGAACAGCACCCGCTGGCGTCCCTGGTCGATGCCCAGGGCTTTGCGTTTCTTGTCTATGTGGGCAATCATCAGTTCGGCCATCTTGATGGGGTCGTCCTCGAAAGCCCACATCCCGCCGTAAAGGCCCTCCATATCCTTGAAGAGGTAATCCGTCACTTCCCGGTTGCCGATGGTGGGCCAGGTGGCGCCGAAAACGGTGAAGACGCCCGAACCGACGAAGTAATTGCCGATGGAGAGCGCCTTTTCGCTCATCCACTCGGGGGCGGCGCCAGCTATCGGCAGGTCGCTCAGGTCGTCGCCCAGCCCGCCGTCCTTGACCATGGCGGTGGCGGCAATCAGGATGCGGGCGTTGTCCACGCACGAGCCCAGATGCAGCACCGGCGGGATGCCCAGCGCTTCGCACACCGAACGCAAGCCTTGGCCGGCTTCGGCGGCGGCTTCAGGCAGCATCAGGCCGGCCTTGGCGCAGGCCATGGCGGCGCAGCCCGTCTGCAGCACCAGCACGTCGTTCTTGATGAGTTCTCTCACCAGCCTGACATGCACGTCATCATGGGTGACGCGGGCGTTGTTGCAGCCCACCACCCCGGCCACCCCGCGGATGCGGCCGTTGATGATATTCTCGTTGAGCGGGCGGTAGGAAGCTCGGAAAAGCCCGCCCTGCAGGTAGTTGATGGTTTCATGGCTGAACCCGGCAATCAGGTCGGTTTTATCCTGAGGAATGTGTACGTTCCTGCCCCGGTTGGGGAAGTTGTCGATGGCGGCGCGCATTATATTTTTGGCAATCTCCACCCCGTTATGCTCGTCAAACTCCATGTGAAGGGCGCCCTGGATGTGGGCGCGGGGGTCGGTGGTGATGATTTTGGTGTGGTAGCACTGGGCCACGTCGGTGATGCCCTGCATGATGCACTGCACGTCCACTATCATGGCTTCCAGCGCGCCGGTCAGAATGACCATTTCCTGCTGCAGGAAGTTGCCAGCGATGGGCACGCCGTGCCGCATCAGAATCTCGTTGGCGGTGCAGCACATGCCGGCCAGGTTGATGCCGGCGGCGCCTTTGCTTCTGGCGTAGGCAATCATCTCCGGGTCCTGCGCTGCCACCGCCAGCAGCTCGGCCAGCAGCGGCTCATGCCCGTGAATGACCAGGTTCACCTCGTCCGCTTTGAGCACCCCCAGGTTTATCTGGCTGAAGACCGGGGCCGGAGTGCCGAACATAACATCCTGCAGTTCGGTGGC
>CAZPAL010000018.1:0-14138 GCA_964584525.1 uncultured Dehalococcoidales bacterium
TGGTAGTGCTCCCGCAGGCGGAAGATGTACATCTGGTTGTGCGCCGCATTCCAGTTGCCCCGGACGCCCTCGAAGAGAGCGGTGCCGTAATGCAGCGCCTGGGTCATGACCCCTATCCTGGCTTCCGAAAGCGGAACGAATTCCCGGCGTAAAAAACAAAATGCGGGCATAACACAATTCCTCCAGACTGGAATAATATCCGGAATTATAAACCCTGCCCATATTTCCGGCAAATCGGCAGAGGGCGGGGATAGGGCTAGTCTTTGTCCCCGGACGGAGCGACAGCCTGGCCGCACCTGGAACAGAAGAAGCTGCCGGCCGGATTGGGATGCCGGCACCCGGCGCAGGTTATCATTCCCTTGCCGGCTTCTCCCATGTAGAGCTTGACGTGGGGATAGGGAATCTCGATTCCCTCTTCGTCGAATGCCTTCTTGATACGTTTGCGAAGCTCCCCGGCCACTTCCCACTGCATGCTGGGCTTGGTATCGCCTACCACTTTGATATCCATGCTCGAATCGCTGAATTTATTAAGGCGCAGCGCCTTGGGGGCGCTGCGGATTAGCTTCCCGAAATACTTGTCCTGGGCCAGTTCTTCCCCCACGCGGGTGATGACGGCCATCACATGGTCCACGTCTTCCCCGTATGCCACCGGTATATCCAGGTTGACGCGCGACCATTCACGGGTATAGTTCGAAGTGAGGGTTATTTCACCGTTGGGAACGCTGTGCACGATGCCGTCCAGGTCGCGCAGCACCGTGCGGCGGAAATTGACCATTTCCACCATGCCGGTCACCCCGGCCACCTTGACCACATCGCCCTCGTTGTACTGGTCTTCCAGCAGGATAAACAGCCCGGCCAGAAAATCCTTGACCATGTTCTGAGCCCCGAAGCCGATGGCGATGCCGGCCACGCCCGCGCCGGCCAGCAGGGGGGTGATGTTGATATTGAATTCAGGCAGGATGGTCATCAAGGTCACGATGATGATGAACACTCCCGCCACGCTTTTCAGGATGTTGCTGAGGGTCTGGGCCCTCTTGACCTGCTCCTCCCGCGCGCTGCGCCCCCGGCCGCGTCCCTTTACCGAGCGTTCTACCACCTGCGGGATGAAAAGAAGCAGCATGCGGTAAACCAGGTACGAAACGATGAGGATGACCAATACCACAATGCCATGGTCCAAAAACCAGTCCACGATAGCCGGGCTGGTGAGTTCGTCATCCCGCCCGGCCCGTTCCAGCAGTATGGAAACCAGGGCCAGTACGATAACGGCCAGCAGTGAGCCGCCGGCCAGCCAGAAAACACCGGTGGTCACCCGCTGGATGCGATTGGCCTTAACTTCAGGGATTTTGGGTAAAAGCGTACTGTAGATGTATCTGCGCGCCAGCAGCAACAGGGTCAGCCCCAACGCAGCTATCGCCAGTACCCAGATACTGTTATCGGTAAACCAGGTAATCACGTTCTGCATGGCTACGCAGCATTATAGCAGAGCCGCACCAGCCTGAAAAGAATTTTCGGCGCGAGTTTAGCCAGAGTGGCGTTTGCTTTCACTGAACTGCCCCTCCAACTTGTCGTCCTGCCCGGCGGTAATCAGTACGTCTCCGGCTTTGATTACCTCGGTGTCGGCTGGAGAGACGATGCCTTCATCCTGGCGCTGTATCATGAGCACCACCACGCCTTTGTCGGATTTGCGCCCGAAGCCGGCTTCTGACAGCGTTTTTCCAACCAGAGCCTCAGGAGCGTTTATTTTGGCCACCCCGTAGCGATATGAAACGGGGATGTAGTCCAGGGCGTGCCTGAGCGTCAATACGTGGGCCAGCCGGGCGCCCATCTGGTACTCTGGGTAAACCACATGGTCGGCACCTATCTTATTCAAAATCTGTCCGTGAGGGAGGGTTTCCGCCCGGGCAATCAGGTACGATACGCCCAGATTCTTCAGCAGCAGCGTGCACAGCACGCTCGATTGCAGAGCGGTGCCGATGGCTACCACCGCCGCATCCAGGCTGGCCAGGTCCAGCCCCTTCAAAAAAGCTTCCTCGGTGGCGTCCCCCTGAATGGCTTGGGTCACTTTGCTGGAGATGTTCTGGACCTTGTTGATGTCCACGTCGATAGCCAGCACATCATAGCCTATTTCGGTCAGTGTTTCAGCCAGGCCTGCTCCGAACCGGCCGATTCCAATCACCGCAACCTGTTTCCTCATATAAGCCTCCTAACCTAGTCTTACCAGCGAAGTGGGATAATGGCGGACGCTTTCGCGCCGCCTGGCCACCATCACCGAAAAAAGCGAGAGCGGCCCCAGGCGGCCGATGAACATGCCGATAGTGATTATTATCCTGCCCAGAGGAGAAAGGTCGGGCGTGATGCCGGTGGAAAGCCCCACCGTGCCCAGCGCCGAAAAACTCTCGAAAATCAGGTCCGTCAGGCCGTGTTGTTCGGTCAGCGAGAGCAATACCGTAATGGTTGAAATGACGGCGATGAATATCATGACCAGCGTCATGGCACGGTAAATCTGTTCGGCAAGAAACTGCCGCCCGTAAACTCCCGGAAACTCCTTGCCCCGCAGGGAATTGATGGCGGTGAAAACCAGCAAGCCGAAAGAGTTGACTTTGATACCGCCGGCGGTGGAACCGGAGGCGCCTCCGATGAACATCAGCAGCATGGTGAAGAAGAGCGAACCGAGCGTCATGCTGCCGATATCGAAAGCGCTGAAGCCGGCCGTCCTGGAAGAGACGGAATGGAAGAAGCTGCTGAGCACCTTTTGAGGCCAGCTTAAATCCCCCAGGGTATCCGGATTGCTGAATTCCGAAATCAGGATAAAAAGCGTCCCGGCCGCTAGCAAGATACCGGTGACGGTCAGCACGATTTTACTGTCCATCGCCAGCCGGGCGAAGCGGCGCTTGCTGAAAATGTCTTCGATGACTACGAAGCTGATGCCGCCGGTGATTATCAGCACCGCTACCGTGAGCAACACCCATCCGTCCTGCTGATACTGGAGCAGGCTGCGGAAACCGCCCATGATATCGAACCCGGCGTTGTTGAAGGCGGATACGGCATGAAAAACGGCTTTCCAGGCGGCCTGTCCGGGTGGGTTGGCGGCTAAAAAGCGGATGAAAAGCACCACGGCACCTGTTATTTCAAGCGCGAGCGTGGCAATGGCCCCTCTCCACACCAGACCGCTGAAACCCCCGTACCTCTCCAGCCCCAGCGATTGGCTGGTGAGGATTTTTTCCCGCAGGCCCACCCGTTGCCGCAAGACGAAAAGAAACAGGGTAGCGCTGGTCATAAAGCCGAAACCGCCAATCTGAATTAAAAAGAGTATCACCGCCTGGCCGAAGCCGCTCCAGTAGGTCCCGGTGTCCACCACCACCAGCCCGGTGACGCACACCGCCGAGGTTGCGGTGAAGAGGGCATCCCCTGGCGATGTAGCCTGACCGGAACGGCTGGCTGCCGGCAGCATCAGCAGAACGGCCCCGGCGACTATCAATGCGGCAAACCCCAGGATGACCGGAACAAAAGAAGGAGGTTTGGCACGCGCTTTGCGCTGGGGCGCCAGCGTCAGGCGCACGGGCCTGGCGCGCGAAGGCCTGAATACCCGGCTGCCGGGCCTGGGCCTCTTAGCAGGATTCATTTTTCATCCAGACCGCTGGAACCTGTCAACGAGCATCGATTTCATCTGCGGGTTGAATTGTAGGCGCTGACCCGGTTGCTGTCAATCGACCTTCACCGGGCGGCCGGCGGCACACTGCTTTGCAAAAAAGCCTTTATGCGCTTATAATTCCGTCCTGGAATGCAAGTTACGGAGTTTAATAAAATTCTGGTTCCCATCGCCGGCAACAAGACCGATGAAGGAGCGCTGGCGATAGCCTGCAATCTGTTCCGGCAGAAAGCCCGGCGCACCATCCTGGCGGTGCATGTCATCCCGGTTGACCGCTCGCTGCCGCTGGACGCCGAGGTGGAGGCTGAAATGAACCGCGCCGAGGACATCCTGAAAAAAGTGGAGGTGCAGGTTAAAAAAATGAACTGCGACGTGGAGACCGATATCCTTCAGGCACGCGAAGTCGGTCCGGCGATTGTGGATGTGGCCCATGAACACGGCGTTGACCTGATAGTACTGGGGCTGACCTACAAAACCCATTTCGGCGAGTTCTGCCTGGGTGACATTGCCCCCTACGTTTTAAAGAATGCCCCGTGCCGGGTTATCCTCGACCACCAGACGGACCCCGACCAGGAATGATATGAAAGTTATTATAATGGGATGCGGCAGGGTGGGGGGACAACTGGCTGTTCTGATGGATAACGACGGCCACGACGTGACCGTGCTGGACACCAATGCCTATTCTTTCCGCCGCCTGCCGGCCGCTTTCCGCGGCACGGCTCTGCTGGGCAACGGCATGGATGAGGACACCTTAAAAAAGGCCGGCATCGAAAAATGCGACGCTTTCATCGCCGTTACCCAGGGAGACAACCGCAATATCATGGCCTGCCAGATGGCGCAGCATATCTTCAACGTGCGCAAAATCCTGTGCCGGATTTATGACCCCCTGCGGCGCGACCTTTATGCCCTGCTGGGGCTCGAATCCATCAGCCCAACCACTATCTTCGCCCAGATGCTCAAGGATAAGCTTCTCAAGGATGAATAATAACTAGATGTACGTGATTATTATCGGAGGGGGACAGGTCGGTTTTCACTTGGCCAGGGCGCTTCAGGAAGCCAAACACGAAGTGCTGGTGATAGAGAGCGAGGCCGCCATCTGCCAGTCGCTGGAAGAGGAACTGGGCAGCGAGGTGGTGCTGCACGGCGACGGCTGCGAGACCACCGTGCTGGCCGGAGCCGGCACCAGCCGGGCCGATATTGTGGTGGCGGTGACCGGGGATGACGAAGCCAACCTGGTGGCCTGCCAGGTAGCCAAGCACAAGTTTGCCGTGCCCCGCACCATCTCCCGCATGCACAACCCGCGCAATGAAGCCCTTTTCCGCAAACTGGGAATAGACATCACCGTCAGCTCCACCAGCATCATCCTGGAGCATATCGAGCATGAAATCCTGACCAACCCGCTGCTGCACCTCATCGCCATCCGCAATCGCGGCCTGGAAATCGTGGCCGTGAACGTAGCTGAGCCATCCAGGAGCGCCGGCAGGCGCATCAAAGACCTCCCCATACCCAAAGGAGCGTCCATCCTGCTTTTGATCCGCGGGGAAGACAAACCCATCGTGCCGGACGGCGAAACGGTAATCCAGGCCGGCGACCAGCTGGTGGCGCTGACACCCGCAGACGCTGAAGACGCCCTCAAGACTACGCTCGCGGCCTGATGTTGGAGGAAGGCCGGGTTTGGATTATAATGGCGGGGTGAAGCGCCAGGCACTTTGCTCATTTTTCGCTGCGGGGATTATCCTCCTGCTGTTTTCCTCACTCGCCGGTTGCGCGCCGCAAAACCTTACCCCCATTCAGTTGACGACCATCGCCTACCCTTTTTCAGGCCGGGTTTATATCGGCGGGGGAGTCAACAACCCGGGCATCTATCCACTGCGGACCGAGGATACTTTGGCGGAACTGGTGCAGGCCGCCGGCGGGTTGAAACCGGGCGCTGATTTCAGCCAGGTCCAGGTCTCGTTTCCCTTGCTGGACGAGGCTTCCAGCGGGCAAAAAATCGATGTCAACCAGGCCGAAGCCTGGCTGCTGGAAGCGCTGCCGGGGATAGGCCCGTCACTGGCCGCCGCCATCATCGAATACCGTGGCCTTAACGGGCCATTCCGCAGCATAGAGGAGCTGACCAAGGTAAACGGCATCGGGCCGGCTACGCTGGAGAGGTTGCGGGAACTGGTCACCGTTTCCCTGCCGGGGCAATCCGCTTGGCCCTGATACTGGTCAGCCTGAGTTGGTCGGCAGGAATAATCGCCGGAGACTGGCTAAACCCCCACCCCATCTGGCTCGCCGCCTGCCTGTTGCCGCTGCCCCTGGTCCTCAAACCTGCCTGGCGCCGGCCGGCTCTGATGGCAAGCCTGTGCCTGCTGCTTTTCAGCAGCGGGACTCTCTACCTGGACCACTCCCGCAGCAGCGCGCGGGAACAGCCGCTGTCTGAGTTCAACGGCAGCCGGAGCAGCCTGAGAGGCACCGTCATCCGCCAGCCGGAGGAGCGCGACCTGAACACCCGCATCCGGCTGGAGACGGAGCAAATCAAGCTGGGCGGCGTTTGGCAGGAGATTTCGGGGACGGTTATGCTCTATGTCGAGCGTTACCCGCAGTACAGCTACGGAGACAGGCTGGAACTGGACGGGAAATTACTGGCTCCGGCCCCATTTGACGACTTCGACTATGCCGCCTACCTGGCCCGCCACGACATATACTCCGTGATGTATAACCCCCATACAGAGCTGATTTCAAGCGGGGGGGGACAGGTGTTGCCGGGGCTGATATTCCAGGCACGCCAGAAGCTGGCCGATTCGCTGGCACGCTGGCTGAGCGAACCCCAGGCCTCCCTGGCGCAGGGTATGCTGCTCGGAATGAGGGGGCACATTCCGGAGGACGTTTCAACCCGCTTCAACCTTTCCGGTATAAGCCACCTGCTGGCCATTTCGGGGCTGCATATCGGAGTCATCACCGGCATGCTGATGGCATTCTTCCAGTTCATTTTCGGCAAGCGCCATTATTATTATGTATGGCTGGCCCTGCTCGCGCTGTGGTTGTACGCAGCGCTGGCTGGAGCGTCGCCGTCGGTGATACGGGCAGCCATCATGGCCTCCATCTTCCTGATGGCCGAGCTTACCGGGCGCCAGAAAAACGCCGCGCCGGCCCTCTTTTTAGCCGGGGCGCTGATGCTCACCGCCAACCCCGGGGTGATAGCCGAAGTTTCCTTCCAGCTCAGCATGGCGGCCATGCTGGGGCTGGTCTATATATTCCCGGTGCTGAGGCAGGGCGGTGAAACCGCCGCGCTCTTTCTCACCGCCAGCGTCAAGTCCCTCAAGCCGCTGGCCGGTTTCGTAACGGAAAGCCTGCTGCTGACCGCAGCCGCCTCGCTGGCTGTCTGGCCGCTGACCGCACTTTACTTCAGCAGCATATCGCCCGCAGCCCCGCTGGCTACGCTGGCTGCGGTACCGGCGCTGGCGCCTATCATCGTTACCAGCCTGCTGACAGCCATCGGAGGACTGGTTTTTTCGCCGCTGGGCCAGGTTTTCGGCTGGTTAGCCTGGCCGTGCCTGTCGTATCTGCTGGAAGTTGCCCGCATATTCAGCAGTCTGCCGGCAGCCTCGGTCGAACTCAATATCGGCTCGGCCATGCTCCTCGTAGCTTACTACCTGCTGCTGGGCGGCGCGATATACGGCGTCCGTATCCGGCAGAGGCGCAAGATGCGGGCTATGGCGATGCCGGTGAAGGTTGCCTGCCGGTGAAGAAGGCCGTGCTGATTGTGCTCTGCCTCTGCCTGGCGGGCATCATACCGGTAGCCGTCTATGTGTCGAGCCTGCCCGATGCGCGGCTGCATGTTTATTTCCTGGATGTGGGACAGGGCGATGCGGTGCTGGTTCAACAAGGCCGCACGCAGGTGCTAATAGACGGCGGGCCCAGCCCCGAAGCGCTGACACGGGAACTGGGAAGCATCATGCCTTTCTGGGACCGCCATATCGAACTGGTCATTTCTACACACCCCCACGAAGACCATCTGGCGGGCCTGGTTGAGGTTCTGCGGCGCTACGGGGTGGGGCAGATAGTGGAGTCCCCGGCGGCGGCGGCGGCGGCGAACGGGGCGGAATACAGCCTGGCGCTGTACGCCGAATGGCGGCTGCTCATCAAGGAACGGGTTGTTCCGGTTATCCAGGCGCAGGCCTACCAGCAGCTGCGCCTGGATGAGACTGTGATCGATATACTCAGCCCCACACCCATCCCCCTCAGCGGCACCGGCTCTGACATCGATAACAATGCGGTGGCGCTGCGCATCTCACGTGGGACCGTCAGTTTCCTGCTGACGGCGGACATGTCGTTCGAGGGTGAGTATGAACTGCGTATGGAGCGCCTGGCGGGCGCTTGTACCGTGCTCAAAGCCGGGCACCACGGTTCCCGCTCTTCCACCACGACAGACTTTCTGAACGTGGTAAAGCCCGGCATAGTGGTTATCAGCGTGGGGCAGAACAACTACGGCCATCCCCATCCCGACGTTCTGGCACGGCTGGAAGAGATGGTGGGAGCTGACAATATCTACCGTACCGACCAACAAGGCACGCTGGAGTTCGTCACGGACGGCGAAAGGCTGTGGCTCAACCTTTCCGCCAGGGGTTGAAACTGCTTATCTCCTCCAGCGCCAGCCGGCGGCTGGCGCTGGGCGCCCCCTCTTCGGTGGCATACGCTACCGCTAATAGATATTCGACGCGCATCCGCCCCGTGATACCCAGCACGGACTTGACGCCGCGTTCATTGAACCGGCCTATCCAGCACGTTCCCAGCCCCAGTTCAGCCGCCTGCAATACGAAATGCTCTCCGCAAATGCCCATATCTATCGGGTGAAAGCTGGTACTGCGCGCCGGACTCCCGGCGCGCGAGGTAAAACCGGCCCGGCTGGCCGCCGCAGCCACTATCACCGGCGCCTGACCGGCTAAAGCGCTGGGCGGCACAGATACGCTGAAAGCCGCCACGGGCGGCTTCCAGACACGTTTCGAGCTTGGCGCGCTCGACCCCGGCCGGGGGTACTAACGGCGCACGCTGCGGCGTTGTGTAATCACGTCAAGCCAGGCTATCGTTTCCCCTCGGCGGACATCGACCCCCCTTGCCCGCCGTCCGGTCACGGCTATCCAGCATGATGGTAACCGGCCCGTCGTTATGGATTTCAACCTGCATATGAGCCTGAAATCTGCCGGTGGCCACGCTCACGCCGCTTTCCCTCACCACCGCCACCAGCAGATTGAAAAGCCTTTCGGCTTCCTGCGGGCCGGCCGCCAAGGTGAATCCCGGACGCCGCCCGTGACGCGTTTCAGCCAGCAGGGTGAACTGGCTTACCAGCAGCATCTCCCCGCCGGTATCCAGCAGCGACAGGTTGAATTTGCCGTTCCGGTCGCTGAAGATGCGCAGGTGAACGAGTTTATCAGCCAGGTATTCGACGTCCTGGGGGCCGTCCCCCTCCGCCACTCCCACCAGCACCGCCAGCCCGTTCCCTATGCTCCCCGTCTGGACGCCGTCAACCATGACGGCAGCTCGCGAAACCCGCTGGAGCAGTGCTTTCACTCTCGAATCCTTCCGGCCTGGGACTATATCTTGAGCCGCCCCTGCCGCTGACAATCTAGCCAGTAGGAACCGGTGCTGTCAAATCCGCCCGGTGATGCGCCCGTCACCCGGCCCGCAACTGGACTTATAATCCCTGAAGGGGTAGAATAATAGGTGCATCAGGAGCAAAAATGCTATGAATGTCCTTTTTAAACCACTCCAGTAAAAGCACCGGGCTTTGCGTTAAGCCGGTGCTTTATTAATAAACAGGAGGTGTGCCATGCAGTCCAGTCTAATCGGCAAAGTTGAAAAAGCCAAACTCTACGCGCAGGAACCCGAGCGCGTCACCTTCAGCGAAATGACCGTCAGCTTCCGCGGCGACAATGACAGCCACACCACCAGTCTGAACAACAGTAAATGGCACTGCTCCTGCGGTTTCTTCGCTAACTGGGGCCTCTGCTGTCACACCATGGCTATGGAAAAAATCCTCTGCCAGATGCTGCCGGCGGAAGCCAAGACAAATTTCGAAGCCGCGGAAAAGGTTTAGGGCCGGCAGGTTAATAAGCGCGCCGGTGCGCCCAGGCAAGGGCCTCACCGGCCACGAAGAGCGAGCCCGTAACGCAGATGACGTCACGCTCCCCGCTCAGCGTCAGTGCCTGTTCGAGCGCGGTGGAGACCGAATCCGCCGATAAAACCTTCGCTCCCCGGGATTCGAACTCCACTGCCAGCTTTTCCGGCGCCAGCGAACGGGGATGGCGTGAACGGGTGGTGATGACCGTATCGAAAAGCGGAGCTAACTCCCGGACAATGCCGGCGTAATCCTTGTCACACGAAGTGCCGATAACCAGCACGCGGCAACCTCCGGCCGGGTAATAGGCAGCCAGGGCACGGCTGAGTTCATGCGCCGCTGCCGGATTATGAGCCCCGTCAGCGATGACCAGCGGCCGCCGCCCGATAATCTGAAACCTCCCCGGCCAGCGCACTTTTTCCAATCCGCGCACTATCCCCTCACTACCCGCGTTGAATCCCTTCTCCCGCAGTACTTCCAGTGCCCCTACCGCCGCCGCCGCATTGGCTATCTGGTACTCCCCCAGTAATGGGAGGCGCACCCGGTATTCATCCAGCCTGCCGCTGATAGTCACCGTCTGGCGGCCCCCGGCGGGACGCCCTCCGCGCCAGCTAATCTCCCGCCCCACCCTGACCAGCGGCGAACCCAGCCGGCGGCAGGCGGCGGCGATAACTTCCTCTACTTCAGGAGCCTGCCGGGCACTCACCACCGGCACGCCGGTTTTTATGATGCCCGCCTTTTCGGCGGCTATCAGGGAAAGTGTTTCCCCCAGCACTTCGGTATGGTCCAGCCCGATGGTGGTGATGACGCTCACCTGCGGGCAAACCACGTTGGTGGCATCCAGCCGGCCCCCCAGCCCCACCTCCACTACCTGGAAGTCCACCCCTTCCTCCGCAAACCAGGTCAGTCCCAGCGCGGTCAGGACTTCGAAGGTAGTCAGGCGCCCGAAGACGGCGCGCGCGTTGACCGCTGTTATCTCTTTTTCGAGCCGGTTGACCAGAGCGACCAGCGCGGAGCGGGAAATCAGAACGTTATCTATGCGCATGCGCTCGCGCAGGTCAATGAGGTGAGGTGAAGTATAAAGGCCGGTCCTGTAACGGCATGAGGTCAGCGCCGAGGCTATCATGGCGGCAGTGCTTCCCTTCCCTTTGGTGCCGGCGACGTGTACTGTGGCGGCCTTTAGATGCGGATTGTCCAACCGCGCCAGCAGCTCATACATGCGTCTCAGGTCGTAATTTTGAGCCGAGCGCGGAGAACGCGAGGTTTCATAATCCATGAAGGCATAGATGTAATCCAGCGCCTGCTGGTAGGCTGAGGCGGCGCTCAACCGGCGGCCGCTTCCCGGCTGAAAATCAACCCGGCCATCAGCCCGTCTTCCCGCCGCGCAAGAAATCTGCCCAATTCACCCTTCCAGTTACTGCCGGTTGACCGACGAGCCGCCCGAGGTATCTATATTAATCTGGACGGGGTCGCCGTCGTAGAAAAGCCGGGACACTCCGGAAATTGAACCGCTGAGCCGGCCGTCCAGGTTCACTCTGGCGGTGCTGGCTCCTGAGACTTCTACATTGACGTCCTGGCGCCCGAGGCCTCGGCTTCGATATCCCTCACCCTGCCATTGAGGGTCAGCCGGCTGGCGCCCGAAACATTGAAGCGCGCGTTACCCTCCGCCAGCACTTCCCCATTGACCCGGCTGGCGCCCGAAATCTGGAAGTTCAGGGCAGCGGTGGATATGCCTGCCAGTTCAGCCTGGCTGGCTCCCGAAACCTCCAGGCGCAGGTCGTCGTCGGCGGCAAAGCCGGTGATGTCGGCCCGGGAAGCGCCGGAAAGGCTTACCTGCCGCAAGCGGGGCATGGTGATTTCCGCCTTGAGGTGGACATTGGTGTACTGGTACCCCGGTTCAAGCCTCAAAACCAGGGTTTCCCCCTCTCTGACCACTTCCAGCGATTCGGCCAGGTTATCATCAATGGTAACCTTGACGCTGAAGGCGTCGGCGCGCGTGACGGCCACATCGAAGGTGTGGCTGGCCGAAACGCGGGTAAAATCCTGCAGCGCAAAGGTTTGGGTCAGGGGCGTGCCTGACCCCGACAGCACACCGGACACTCGACAACCCCCGCAGAATAAGCCCAGGGCGATGGCGATGATAAGACCCAACGGTATCAAATATCTGCGCATAGAAACCTCCTTGAATCCGTCTGCCCTCAAGTGCCATTATAACACAGGCGCATGGCTCTTGACGCCGCCTGTCACGGCTGATAGGCTTATCACCAAACGGCGGATTGGAGGCCACCTTTGCCAACATTTCTGGAAAAATTGACCCTGGCTGCTGCCAGGAACAACAGCCTGCTGTGCGTGGGGCTGGACCCCGACCCGGCGAAGCTACCTCCCGGGGTGGATGTGCTAAGCTTCAACAAGGCCATCATCCAGGCCACCCGGCACTCAGTCTGCGCCTATAAGCCCAACCTGGCATTCTACGAAGCGCTGGGGGCGGAAGGCTGGCGTATCCTCAAGGAAACCATCGATTCCGTGCCCGATGATATACCGGTGATAGCCGATGCCAAGCGTGGAGATATCGGCAACACGGCACGGGCCTATGCTGCGGCTATTTTTGAACAACTTGGTTTTGATGCGGTGACGGTGAGCCCGTATATGGGCCGCGATTCCATCGAGCCTTTCCTGAACTACCGCGACCGGGGCATATTCATCCTGTGCCGCACCTCGAACCCGGGCGCCGCCGATTTTCAAAGCCTGCCGGTGAGGGTGGAGGACGCTGAAAAACCCCTCTTCCAGGTAGTCGCCCGTAAAGCCCATGAATGGAACTCGGCCGGCAATGTCGGGCTGGTGGTGGGTGGGACGTTCCCTGAAGAACTGCGTTCGATACGCCAGGCATACCCGGGGATGCTGCTGCTGGTGCCCGGGGTGGGTGCCCAGGGGGGAGACCTCAACACCGTGCTGACCTGCGGCGCCGGACACGACGGCCAGGGCCTGATAGTGAACATCTCCCGGCAGATTCTATATGCCTCCCGCGGCGATGATTTCGCCCGCGCCGCCGGTGAGGCGGCCTCCGCCATCGTGCGCGCTATGAACTATATCCGTTCAGCCTGGCAGCGTAACCAGGAAGCAGACTGAGCCGTGGACTTCGTTATCGGCCAGGTATTGCGCCTGAAAAAAGCTCACCCCTGCGGCAGTTTTGAATGGCAGGTGACGCGGCTGGGGGCAGACATCGGCCTTAAATGTACCGGCTGCGGACGCTATATCCTGGTGCCCCGCGCCAGGCTGGGGCGGCTGGTCAGGGGGCAGCCCCGGGACACAGGCCCCTCCGGCGGCTAAACCTGTTCTTCTGCCCGCATCGGCCGTATACCGAGGCCGGCGCACATGCGGCGGCAGGCATTTTCAAAATCAAGGGTTAATTTGCACGCCTCTGCCATGTTATGTGCGGCGGCGAAAGAACCGTGTCCCCTGACCATCACCAGACCGCCCTGAGCCAGCCCGGCGGCTATTTCACGCGCATGTGAGCCGGGCACGATTGCCCCGCCGCCCCCGATGACCTTCGTTCCTTCCGGCAAATCTATGGCCGTGTCCGCCAGCGACAGCGCCCAGGGCAGATGGGCGTGAACGACGGCATCCGCTTCGCCGGCCCGGTAGATGGCGCGGTGCACCGCCAGTTCAGAGGAGGGCGGGCTTGAGATTATGTAATCTTCGTCAATGCCGGTGAGAACGAGGTCCGGCGGCTTGAGGTCCGCCAGGCTGCTGCCGCTGCGGGTGATAATCAAGCCGCCGCCCCGGCGCAGGCTCAGATTGCCGCTGCTGCCCGCGGCCAGCCCGGCGGCGGCCAGCGCCCGCCCCGCCTGTTGAAATTCGGCCAGGGGCACGGCTAATCCACCTTGCGCATGACCCCGATTACCCGCCCCTGTACAATCACGTTTTCGGGCGCGGCGTAAATCGGTTTCATGGTAGTGTTGGCCGGCTGAAGGCGGACGCGCCCTTTTTCGGCGTAAAAGCGTTTGAGGGTGGCTTCCTTTTCGGTTTTCAACCAGACGGCCGCCATCTCCCCGTTATCCACGGAGCTCACGGCCTGCATAAGCACTATGTCTCCGTCGTTAATCAGCGCGTCCAGCATGGAGGTACCGCGCACCCGCAGGGCATAAACCCCAGCCCTCCCGCGCAGCAGGTGCGGAGCTGCTTCGATACGCTCGGCAGCGGCGGTGATGTCCCAGGTATCCACATCCGGTACCGGGATGGGAACCCCGGCGGCGATGGTGCCGATGACGGGCACCCCCCGGCGGGCGGGCAGTTCGATGCCGCGTGAAACCTCACGATGACGGCGCAGGTGGCCTTTTTTCTCCAGGATTTTCAGATTTTTTGGATTGTGGAAAAAATTGTAAATGCTCT
>CAZPAL010000019.1:0-1682 GCA_964584525.1 uncultured Dehalococcoidales bacterium
GCCGCGGCCGGGGCAGGGGTTACGCGCTTGTTTTTATAGACCATGCGCGCGAGGATGATACCCACTTCCAAAAGCAGGATGAGCGGCACGGCGATGATAATCTGGTTGATGGGGTCGAAGGTAGGGGTGATGATAGCCGCCAGCACGAAGGCCACCACAATCCACAGCCTGCGCCGGGAAGAAAGCCACTGCGGCGAGACCACTCCCAGGCGTGCCAGCGCCATCACGATGAGCGGCGTTTCGAAAACCAGCCCGATGACTAAAAGCAGCCGGGTGACGATACTTATGTAGTCCGAAATGGTGGGCATGGGGGTAGCCGCCTGGGCCATGAAGGTGTAAAGAAACCACAGCGCGGGGGGCAGGGCGATGAAATAGGCGAAAGCCACGCCAATCAGGAACATGATGACGATGCCCGGCAGCAGGCGGAATATCATGCGTTTCTCGCTGGAGGTGAGGCCGGGGGCGACAAAAGCGAACATCTGGTACACCAGCACCGGCATGGCCGCCACTATGCCCGCCGCCAGGCTAACCTTGAAATAGACGCTCATGTTCTCCACCAGTTTGATGGCGATGAGGTCTATACTGCGGCCGGGAATTTTGAGCAGCTCAATGAGCTGCTCGCCGAACGCCAGCGCGACGGCGGTGGTGACCACTACCGCAATCACCGAATACATCACGCGGTTGCGCAGTTCCTTGAGGTGCACCGTGAAGGGCAGGCGGTCGTCTTCATTGACGGGGGCGATTTGGGGGGCGGGCAGCCTGGCCTTTTTGGGGGCGTTGACCGCCGCCTCGGCCTGTTCAGCTATCAAATCCCCGTTCGTTGCTTTCTTTTTGGCCATTATTGCACGTCTTCCTGGTAAAAATCCTCAATCACAGGGGGCGGCGGGGGAGCGGGCTTTTCCTCCGGCTTGTCGGGAATGTCCGCACCCAGGCTGCGCGCCGCTTCCCTGGCTTCCGTCTCCAGCGTGGTCTTGATTTCCTGGCCGTCGGCAGCCAGGGACTGCCTGATTTCGGTGGCGTCTTTAGCCAATGTTTCCTTGGCCTCTTTGGTGCTCTCGGCCACGCTTTCCTGGATACTGCCCATTTCAGTCTTGAGCGACTGCTTGAGCTCGGCGGCGTCCTTCTCCAGAGACTTCTTGATGGAGTCCAGGTCCTGCTTGAGGGATTCGATGCCCTCGTCTTCGTCCAGATTGATGGTCTTGGTGATTTCCTTGGTGATGCCGTTGGTTATCTTGCGAAACTGCCGCACGAAGCGCCCGGCCTTACGCGCGTACTCGGGCATCTTCTCGGGGCCCAGCACCAGGAGGGCCACGATGACCACCACGCCTATTTCGAACCAGCCCATGCCCAGGAAATCCATCAGTCCGCCTTACCGCTTATTATGTGCCCCGCGCCCCCGGGCGCCGGGTTTGAAACCGCAAACTAAACCGTCTTCTTTTTGGACGCCTTCCGGGCCGACTTTTTGGGCGCCATGACGTCCTCTTCCTGCTTGCCGCGCATGGAACGGATGCCCTTGCCCATCAACTCGAAAAGCTGGGGCAGCTTGCCGGCCCCGAAGATGATGAATATCACCACCAGTATGATGACCAGTTCGAACGGGCCAAGTTTAAATGGCATCTTGAACCTCCGTTACAGAAAATAACTCCACAAAACAATCCCCTGCCTCCGGGCAAGAGGTGGGG
>CAZPAL010000019.1:1782-10968 GCA_964584525.1 uncultured Dehalococcoidales bacterium
GGTTTCTTGACTACTTTCTTTTTCTTCTTGGCCTTTTTAGCCTTGGGTGCTTCTTCGTCAGCGCCCGACTGGCCATCCTTGAAAGACCGGATGCTCTTGCCCAGAGCCGAGCCTACCTGGGGCAGTTTGCCCACACCGAAGACGATTAAGATGATTACCAGAATCAGACCGATTTCGAAAGGACCCAACTTGAACGGCATAGACCTCCCCCTTTATCAAATGCGCTATTAAACAATACAGCGAGGAATTGATTTCGACTCAAAGCGCACTGGAATCCACCTGTGCCAACAGACTCTATCATAAGCTCACCCGGTCTTATTGTCAACTTGAGGTATCAAGCATCCGAGGCACGCAGCAGGCGTGCATCCGGCCGGTACTCGGCCCCGCTTTCGGGAGATTCCCAGACCTCCACCGAATAGAGAGTGACCGGCGCCTGGGCCAGGGCACGCGCGAGGTCGTTGAAAATGACCGCAGCCAGGTTTTCCGAGGAGGGGTTAAGGACATCGAAAGGCGGGGTTTCGCCCAAGCTGCTGTGGTCGAAACGGGCCAGCACACGGTTGAGGTTGGCTTTGAGTTCGGTGAAGTCGTAGGCCAGCCCTATCTCATCCAGTTTGCGCGCGCGTACTCTGGCCACTACCCGGAAACGGTGGCCATGCAGGTTTTCGCATTTTCCGCGGTAGCCCCGCAGGGCATGGGCGGCGTCAAAATGGGATTCAACCGTCAACTGATACATCTGAGCCCCCTTCTTCTCCTTCGCCATCGCTGTTGTCGTTGTCGCTTTTATCATCCCACAGTTCGGCGAAATGAAAAACTCCCTGTACGCCCCTCTCCAGTTCGCCCAGCATCTGCTTGACGGTTTTGCCCGATACCGGATGGGCCAGGTCAGGGGCGATTTCATTCAGCGGCACCAGCACGAAAGCGCGCTTGTCCAGCCGGGGATGCGGGATTTCCAGTTCCGGCTCATTCACCCTGCGTTCGCCGTAGAGAAGGATATCAATGTCGATAACGCGCGGCCCGGAGCGCCGGCCGGGCGCACGTCCCATCTTGACCTCGATGCCCTTTACCAGCGCCAGCAGCGCCAGCGGTTCCAGCAGCGTGCAGGCGCGGCAAACCAGATTCAGGAAACGCGGCTGATCGAGGTAGTCTTCTGGGTCCGTTTCATAGATGGCCGATTTTTCGGCTATTTTAAGCCGCTGCCCGACAAGTTCCAGCGCACGTTCCAGGTTGTCGCGCCGGTTTCCCAGATTGGAACCCAGGCTCAGATAAACTGAAACCTCTTCAGCGTTCATGCGTCCTCCTGACAATGGCATCGCTCATGCGCGCCACGCGCAGCATCTGCGGCACATCATGCACCCGTATTATATCGGCTCCGCCGGCAATTCCCAGCGCGCAGGCGGCGGCGGTGCCTTCCAGGCGTTCTTCCACCGGCAGGCCCAGTACCAGGCCGATTACCGACTTGCGCGACACGCCCAGCAATACCGGTTTGGCCAGCGCTTTCAGTTCGCCCAGCCGTTTGATTATCTCCAGGTTCTGTTCCAGCGTTTTGCCGAAACCGATGCCGGGATCGATGATGATTTTGTCCCCATCCACCCCGGAGCGCTGGCAGAGCGTGACGGCGCGCTGAAGGTCAGTCGCCACCGCCGGCATTATATCATCCCGGCAGGGCGCATCCCGCTGATTGCTCATCAAGATGATGGGGAGGCTACTCTCCGCCGCAAGCTGGGCCAACCGCGGTTCCTTCTTCAGCGCCCAGACATCGTTCAATATGGCAGCCCCGGCTTCGACGGCAGCCCGGGCCACACCAATCTTATAGGTATCAATACTGATGGGAACGCCCAGTTCGGGCGCGAGCCGCCTGATGACGGGCACCACCCGCGCTATCTCCTCGTCTTCAGTTATGGGCTCGGAACCCGGGCGGGTGGATTCACCCCCGATATCGATGATGTCGGCGCCCCCGGCTGCCATGCCCCGCACCCGGTCAACGGCACATTCTACCGTTGACAACCCGTCCCCGGAAAATGAGTCCGGGCTGGCGTTGACGATACCCATGATGTAAGTACACTCGCCCCAGCTGAACACTTTGCCCCGGCAATGCATGGGCGGCAGCCGGGACTCAAGGGGTTCACAAGCGTTCAATCAACCTCCACACGCCAGTTTTTAAGCATCTCCCGCACCGACCGGTTCATCTCCAGGCTGAAATCAGCCGCGAATTTGGCGCGGTAGGTAATCTGACCCGGATTGACGGCGCCCTTGATTTCCATTTTATCTTTGAACGCGCGTGCCTGCTGGCACTGGAGCATGGAATTGAATTCGTCCGCGCTCAGCCTTTTATATTCATTTTCGAAAACGATGAAGC
This sequence comes from uncultured Dehalococcoidales bacterium, assembly GCA_964584525.1. GTDB lineage: Bacteria > Chloroflexota > Dehalococcoidia > Dehalococcoidales > UBA1222 > CAZPAL01. Next base: position 4,139 of record CAZPAL010000019.1, read on the forward strand.
GCTGCTCGAAGCGTTCCGGCTGCGGCCGTTTGGCCTGTTGCGGGGTGGGATAGCCGAAACACACCAGGCAGGCAGGAAACACATAAGGAGGAAGCTTGAACAGTTCGCGATGAACCTCATAATTTTCCATGATATCGCCGATGTAGCACGAACCCAGTCCCAATGACTCGGCGGCCAGCACGGCCGTCTGGGCGGCGATGAGGGCGTCGTCGCAGGCCAGCATCAAATCGCCCTCCTGGGGACAGCGCAAGGGCAACCCCTGCCGTCGGGCAAAATCTTCCACTCCACAATAAGTGAAATAATCCTGCCAGCGCTGGTAATCGGCCAGAAAAAGCAAAACCCAGGGGGCCGTAGCAATGAAGGGCTGGTTATCGCAGGTCACCGCCAGCCGGTCTTTAAGCGCCTGGTCGCTCACTTCGATGATGGTATAAAGCATGAGGTTGCCGGCGGTAGGGGCGCGCAGCGTGGCCTCAAGGATTGTTTGCCGCACGTCCTGGGGCACGGGGCGGTCCTGATAGGCACGCACCGACCGGCGGTTTAGCATGGTTTGAATGGTTTCGTTCACCCCCGCGGCCCTCCTGTAGAGGCACCAACCTCAAGTTTTCTCCATTCTAACGGCTGGGATTTCAAAGAGCAAACAAAAGAGGTAAAAAAGTCAGCTTCCTGTTGTTTACATATCATAATTATGTTATCATAACGCGAGGCTGATATGAACACAGAGAAGGAAAAAGCACTGGAACTGGCCCGCGACCAGATTGAAAAACGCTACGGCAAGGGCGCCATCATGACCCTCAGCGAGACAGCCGGGCATTCCCAGGTTTCCGCCATCCCCACCGGCTCGGTGGCACTGGACATCGCTCTGGGCGTGGGAGGTATCCCCCGCGGCCGCATCACCGAAATCTTCGGGCCTGAGAGTTCGGGGAAAACTACTCTCGGCCAGCACATCATCGCCGAAGCCCAGAAACTGGGAGGCAAAGCAGCCTATATTGATGTAGAACACGCCATGGACCCCGCCTATGCCGCCACCTGCGGGGTGGTCCTCGACGAACTGCTGATAGCCCAGCCTGACACAGGAGAAGAAGCGCTGGAAATCGTAGAAACACTGGTACGCTCCAACGCTATCGATGTCATCATCGTTGACAGCGTGGCAGCCCTGGTTCCCCGCGCCGAAATCGAAGGCGAAATGGGGGATTCCCATGTCGGCCTGCAGGCGCGCCTGATGTCCCAGGCGCTGCGCAAGCTGACCGCCGCCATCGGCCGCACCGGCACGGCAGTCGTCTTCATCAACCAGCTCAGAGAAAAGGTCGGCATTGTTTACGGCAATCCCGAGGTAACACCCGGCGGGCGCGCGCTCAAGTTTTACAGTTCGGTTCGCATCGACCTGCGCCGCATCGAAACCATCAAGCAGGGCGACAAGGTCAGCGGCACGCGCGTCAAGGCCAAGGTGGTTAAAAACAAGGTTGCGCCTCCGTTCAGAATCTCTGAATTCGACATAATGTTCGCCTCCGGCATCAGCCGGGAGGGAGACCTGGTTGACCTGGGTGCCAAGCTGGATGTAATCAAGAAATCCGGTTCCTTTTTCTCTTACGGTGATGTTCGTCTGGGACAGGGCAGGGAAGCTGCCAAGGCCTATCTGAAACAAAATCCGGAGGTGGCTCTGGAGATTGAGAAGAAGGTCAAAGCCTTAGCCGTCACCGCCAGCAGCATCGGGTTTACCGATAGCGAATGAACTGACGCCAGTAGTTTACTGGTGAGCGCCATGTTCAGCGAACAGAGTGAACGAGCTGAGGCTACGCCTCAGCTTGATTTGTTTTAAGGAAAACGAGTGGCCATTGTTACCCGGTTGTATCAGGCAACCGTCAGAAGTAAAAAGGTAAGAGTCTATCTGGACGGCAGATATGCTTTCAGCCTGCCGTTTGAAACGGCATCCCGGCTGGTGCTCCACCAGGAACTCAACCCTGAACAGGTGGCGGCACTGACCCGCGCCGGAGAGCGCCAGACTTGCCTGGCTTCCGCCCAGCGCTTCCTTTCCAACCGCCCTCACAGCGAGCAGGAGCTGCGCCAAAAACTGGCGCGTCGCGGCTTCAAAGAGGACGATATCGCCGGTGCGCTGGACAGGCTCAAACAGGCAGAGCTGGTGAATGACGCGCGCTTTGCCAGTTTCTGGGCGGAAAACCGGGAGGCTTTCAAACCCCGCAGTAAACGCCTGACCGCCGGGGAACTCAAGCAAAAAGGGGTGGCGGCCGAAATCATCAGCCGGGTGGTGGAACCCATCGACGAGAGCGAGGTAGCCTACCGTGCCGCCCGGCTGAAAGCGGCGCGCCTGGCTTCCGCGGAGCGGGACGTCTTTCAGCGCAAGCTGGGGGATTATCTGGTACGGCGCGGATTTGACTATAATATCATCCGCCAGACCATTGAACGGTTGTGGCGGGAAAAAGAGGGGAATAATTCTGCCGACGGGCCGGACCCGGAGTAATTATATAATTCGAAACACTATCCGCCCAAAATCTCCCCGGGGAGGATAGAGCAGAAAGGGGTTAACATAATGGGTATAGAAGCAATTCTGGCAATCTTTTTCGCCTTCATCATCGGCGCTGTTTTCGGAGCCATGGCCGCCTTCCTTTCCAGGGGTCTTTTCGCCAACCGCCAAATCCGGGCCGCCCAGAAGAGGGCCGCCCGCATCGTAGCCGAATCCAAGGTCGCCGCCAAGGAAACGGTCAATGACGCCCGGGTGGAAATCGACAAAATCCGCATCACCGCCGAGGCGGAAGCCCGCGAGCGGCGGCTTGAACTTCAGCGGCAGGAAAACCGGCTGGCGCAGAAAGAAGCCCATCTCGACCACAAACTGGAAGAGAACGAGATGCGCGACCGGCAGATGACCACCCGCGAGAAGGAAATCGAGCACCTCAAGGAAGAACTGCAGGAATTGACCGCAAAGCAACTGCAGGAACTGGAAGCCGTCTCGCGCCTCACCAGCGACGACGCCAAGGACATCCTGCTGGAGCAGGTGGACAACGAGCTCAAGCAGGAAAAAACGCGGCGCCTGCATGAATGGGAAATCAAAATCAAGGAAGAGGCCGACGAACGCGCGCGGGACGTGCTGGCACAGGTTATCCAGCGCAACGCTTCCGAGATAGTAGCCGAGACCACCTCCAGCACGGTACCCCTGCCGTCGGACGACATGAAAGGCCGGCTCATCGGGCGCGAAGGGCGCAACATCCGCGCCCTGGAGCAGGCCACCGGTGTCGATTTGATTATCGACGACACGCCTGAGGCGGTCACCATCTCCAGTTTCGACCCGGTCAGGCGCGAAATCGCCAAGCAGGCGCTCAACAAGCTGATACTCGACGGCCGCATCCATCCCAGCCGCATCGAAGAAATCGTGGAAAAAGCCAAGGAAGAGGTCGAGGCCACCATCTATTCCACCGGTGAACAGGCCGCCTACCAGGTTGGGGTGCACGGGTTGAACCCGGAGCTCATCAAGCTGCTGGGGCGGTTGAAATACCGCACCAGCTACGGGCAGAACGTGCTGGCCCATTCGCTGGAAGTGGCCAGCCTGTGCGGCATGATTGCCGCCGAGCTGGGCGCCAATGTGGCTGTGGCTAAAAAGGCCGGGCTGCTGCATGACATCGGCAAGGCTGTCGACCGCGAGGTGGAGGGCACCCATGCCGCCATCGGAGCGGACCTGGTCAAGCAATGGGACAAATCACGCGACGTGGTGCGCGGCGTGGCCGAACACCACCTGGATATAGCCGACGTCAGCACCTGGGGCTTCATCGTATCGGCTGCCGACGCCATTTCCAGCGCCAGGCCGGGGGCGCGCCGGGAGTCCATGGAGCATTATCTCAAACGGCTGAAGAGCCTGGAGGAAATCGCCAGCGGGTTTGCAGGCGTGGATAAAAGCTATGCCATCCAGGCCGGGCGCGAGGTGCGCATCCTGGTCAAACCGGAGCAAATCGACGACCTCGGTTCGATGCGCCTGGCGCGGGACATCGTCAAGAAAATCGAGGAAACACTGGAATATCCGGGACAAATCAAGGTCACGGTCGTGCGCGAGACACGCGCCACCGACTTTGCCAAATAAGGCGGTTTGATTGAAGATACTGGCCATCGGAGACATCATCGGCAAGCCCGGGCGGGAGGCAGTGGTTGAACTGCTGCCCGGGCTGCGCCTGGAATACGGGATTGACCTGGTGATAGCCAACGGGGAAAACCTGGCCGGCGGCATCGGCCTGACACCCACCACCGCCCAGGAGTTGCTGTGTGCCGGGGCGGATGTCATCACTTCCGGCAACCATATCTGGGCGCACAAGGAAATCCTGCCCTGCATGGACGGCCAGATGCCGGTTCTGCGCCCGCTCAACTACCCGCCGGGGGTGCCGGGGCGGGGATTCCTGACGCTGGGCGACACGGCGGTGGTCAACCTCATCGGGCGCACCTTCATCGGCAACTTCGACTGCCCCTTCAGGGCCATGGACAAGCTGCTCTCCGAACTGGACCCCGAAATAAAAATCATCATCGTGGATTTCCATGCCGAAGCCACCTCCGAAAAAATGGGCATGGGGCGTTACCTGGACGGGCGCGTCAGCGCGGTAGTGGGCACGCATACCCACGTGGCCACCGCCGACGCCCAGCTTTTTCCGGGCGGCACGGCCTACATCACCGATATCGGCATGGTGGGCCCGCAACACTCCATCATCGGGGACGATATCGGAGAGGTGCTGGAACGCATGCTGACCCAGATTCCGCGCCGGCTGCCGGTGGCCGGCGGACGCAAGGTCATCTTCAATGCCGTGCTGATGGACATAGACAAGCGCACCGGCAAGGCCACCCGCATCGAACGGCTGTACCGCGAGGTGGACTGATGGGGCTTATCGACCTGCACGCGCATACCAGCGCTTCGGACGGCAGGTACCGTCCGGCGGAACTGGTGGCGCTGGCGGCTGAAAAAGGGCTGGAGGCGCTGGCCGTCACCGACCATGACACGCTGGACGGGCTGCCGGAGGCGCTGGAAGCAGCCGCAGATTTCCCGGCTCTGCGCCTTATTGGGGGCATAGAAATCAGCAGCCACTCCCCGGGCAGCGAGGTGCATATCCTGGGGTATTTTATACGCCTGCAAGACGCGGAATTGTTGAACCACCTGGCGCTGATGCGCAGTTCCCGCACCGAACGGGCCGGCGCCATGGTGGAAAAGCTGCGCGGGCTGGGTTTCGACATCAGCCTGGAGCGGGTGCGGGAAATCGCCGGCGAGGGCAACCTGGGACGCCCGCACATCGCCCAGGCGCTACTGGAAAAGGGATATGTTTCCAGCCTGCAGGAAGTGTTCACCCTCTACCTGGGGCAGGGCTGTGCCGCCTATGTCGACCGCCACAAGCTCAGCCCGGCGGAGGCGGTGAGCCTGATTACCAGGGCCGGGGGGCTGGCCGTGCTGGCCCACCCCACCACCGTCGGCAACCTTTTCGAATTGGTCCCGCGGCTTAAGGCCGCCGGCTTGGCGGGGCTTGAAGTTTATTACAAGGATTATGCCCGGGAACGCCGGCAGGAACTCCTGCGCTACTCCCGGCGGCGGCGGCTGATTGCCACCGGCGGCAGCGATTTCCACGGCATTGACGAAGCCTCCGAGGTGATGCTGGGGGCGGCCGGCGTCCCGGCCCAGGCTCTGGAAGAATTGCTCAATCTGGCCGGGGAAAGGGGCTGTATCCAGTGAATATCTGGGCGCAGCTCTGCCTGATGATGGCAGGGGCTTACCTGCTGGGTTCGATTCCCGCCGCCTACCTGGTTTCGCGCTGGGCACGCGGCATCGACATCCGCCAGGTGGGTACCGGTAATGTGGGCTCCTCCAATGTGCTACAGAGCACCTCCTCGAAGTGGCTCGCCCTCTCGGTGCTGGGTTTCGATGGCGTTAAAGGGGCACTCGCCGTCTGGATAGCTCAACAGGCAGGTTTTTCGGCGGCCATGCAGATGGCGGTGGGACTGGCGGCCATCGCCGGCCACAACTGGCCGCTCTTCCTGAACTTCCGGGGCGGCAAGGGCATCATCACCAGCCTGGGGGTGATTATGATGATGTCCCCCTGGCTGGGAATCATCGTAGCGGTAATGGCCTATGCGCTGGCGCCCATCAAGCAACTGGCGCTGGGGGTTTTTATAGCCCTGCTGTCCCTGCCCGTATTCAGCTGGTTCCTGGCCGGGCCGCTGGGAATCGAAGAACGGCTGCCGGTAACCGTCGGCTTGGCGGCGCTGACCGCTATCGCTTTCATCCGCCGGCTGGCCGCGCGGCGCAGCCCGCTCTGCGCCGGTCTGCCGCTCTGGAAGGTGTTTATTTTCCGGCTGCTTTTCGACCGCGACATCCGCGACCGCCGCACCTGGGTTGAACGCGGCAGGATAGGTTAGGGATGGACAGCCCCGGATTCAAGCGCAAAGGCGCATAACCCGGCCAGGCAGCATTGCCCGCAGCGCGGGCTTGTTTTACGGCAGACCTCTTTTCCTATCCTCACCAGCAGGGCGTGGTATTCGCCAAAAAGCGTCTGGTCTGCCTCAAGTCCGGTCATGAACAGTTCCTGCCAACCCGCATAGCTTTCGACAGGCGGAGTCACGCCTAGGCGGCCCATAATCCGACGGGTATAGGCGTCTATGACGAAAACCGGTTTGCCGGCGGCATAAAGCAGGATGGAATCGGCGGTTTCGGGGCCGATTCCATGCACCGCCAGCAGCTCCCGACTGAGTTCAGCGCTTCCCCGGTTGGATAATAATTCTATATTATCGCCCCGCTCACCCAGCCACGCTGCCAGCGCCTTCAACTTTTTAGCCTTGGCATTGAAATAGCCGCTGCA
>CAZPAL010000019.1:10978-13270 GCA_964584525.1 uncultured Dehalococcoidales bacterium
GGATCAGCCCCGCCAGTTCTTCCAGGGAAATATCCCGTATGGCCGCCGGGGACAGCATGCCGGCCGCCTTGAGATTGGCGATGGCCTTCTCCACGTTGGTCCAGGCGGCGGACTGGGTAAGAACCGCCCCTGCCATGACCTCGAAGGGCGTATCGGCCGGCCACCAGTGCTGGGCGCCGTAGCAGGCAAACAGCAAACCGTATATCTGCTGGAGCATGTTTTAGCCTTGCGGCGGGATTGGATTGCCCCAGTCCGGCGCTACTGCCCCGGCCGGGCTGTCGATACGCGGGATGAAGGGTTTTATGTCGAGGACCGGGGTGCCGTCCAGCGCGTCCAGCCCTTCCACCACCAGCAGGCCATCCCTGATTTCTACCAAGCGCGCTACACGCAGGCACAGCGGGTTGGGCCGGTAGGGGGAACGCGAGGCGAACACCCCCACCATCGGACGCGAGCGGTCGCCCTTGTAGCGCACCCTGAGCGCCATCTTGGAGGGCGCGGTGGCCCGGTGCGCCCAGTAGATGACAATGATATGGGAATAGCGCTCCAGACCTTCCAGGCCGGCGGCCAGCTCCGGTGCGATGCTGATTCTGGAAATGATGCCGCTCCAGTCGTACTCCGGCTTGGGGGTTGATTTGACGGTGTTGTGCACCCTGCCGATGGCTTTTAAGGGCATTTCAGAGCCTGACATCATGCCTATATCATAAAGGCAGCGCAGGGGAAAATAAAGCGGGTTGGATGGGGGATTCCAGGAAAGCGCCATTTCCATGTGTCATCCTGGAGGCCATGAAGCATGGCCGAAAGATCTTGACGGGTGGGGGCGTCATTCCCCGGTGTCCATTCTGGAGGCCATGAAGCATGGCCGAAGAATCCGGGGTCGGGCGTTCCCTCAGGGTGTCTAAGAGGGGAACCCCTCTTAATAAAAATAGAACCCCCTCTCCAATGGAGAGGGGGCAGGGGGTGAGGCAGAAAAGATTATTCCAGCGGCGTCATGGTCAACAGCTTCCTGGCAATCTGCGGGTGCTGGATGATGAATTTGAGCTCATCCTTCACCAGCGGCTTGTGCGATTCCACGTTGGCGTAGCGCACCAGTTCCAGGATTTCGTTGGCTTTTTCACGCGACTCCGGCAGGCAGATATCCTCAGCCTCCCCGGCGTTCATCTGGCTCACCACATGGCGGAAACCGGAGATGCCGCTGTACTGTCCGGCGCATACTTCGCGGCCCGTTTCCACGAATTCCGGCTCGCCGCGCCCCAGTTCCTCGAAGCCGTAGAGCTCGTAATTGTGCGGGTCCTTGAGCACGCCGTCGGCATGGATGCCGGAAGCGTGAGCGAAGCAGTTCTTGCCCACTCCGGGCTGGTTGATAGGGATGGGTACGCCGAAAGCATAAGCGGCGAACTGGGCGATTTTCCAGGCCACGCTGAGCTTGATGTCCCCGGCCAGGCGGTACTTTTTGCCGAAATCCTTGGATTTGGTAATGGCCAGTATGCAGCTCACCAGGTCGGCGTTGCCGGCGCGTTCGCCGATACCGTTGACGGTGGTGTTGATATAGGCGTCCTGACCGCCGTCCACCACGCCCTTGGCCCCGGCGATGGAGGTGGCCACCGCCATGCCCAAGTCTCCGTGGCAGTGGATTTCGATGGGCAGCCCGATGCCCCCGGCCATGCGCCGCGCGGTATCGTAGATGGTGAAAGGATTGTCGTAACCCAGCGTGTCGCAGTAGCGGATACGAATCGCGCCGTGTTCACGGGCGGCCTTGCCGAAGCGCACCAGGTAATCCACATCAGTGCGTGAGGCATCCTCGGCATTTACGCCCACCGAAGCGCAGCCATGGGCTACGGCGGCATCCACCGCTTCGGTCATGTCCCGGATGATGTCCTCGCGGTTTTTGCGCCCCTGGAACTTGCCGTTTATCATCTGCTCCGAGGTGGAAATGGACAGGTTGAGATGTTTGATAGCCGGAACCATCCTGAAAGCCATCTCGACATCCTCCACGATAGCCCGTATCCAGCCCTGTAAGCGGATACCGGGCATGAAGCCCATCTGCTGAAGCTCCAAGTTGGCCTGCAGGTAACGTGTTTCGTGGCGGGTGGTGGGAAAACCGAATTCTGACTGGAAAACGCCCATTTCATCCAGGTAGATGTTAATCATGGTCTTTTCCAGCTTGGACAGGCCCAGGTTGGCGGTCTGAACGCCGTCGCGGTTGGTAACGTCGATGATATAAATCTCAGGCATAAAAGATACTCCTCAAAAAACCGGGGACAGATATAGATAGTAACATATCCTATTAGCACG
>CAZPAL010000020.1:0-13182 GCA_964584525.1 uncultured Dehalococcoidales bacterium
CATCCTCTGCGAGCGCGGCGTGCTGCCCACCGGTAAGGGCAAAAGCTTTACCCGCTATACTCTGGACCTGGCTGCCGTGCCCGCCATGCAGAAGGAAACTTTCCTGCCCATAGTAATCGACCCCAGCCATGCCACCGGCCGCCGCGACCTCATCTTCAGTATGAGCATGGCGGCGCTGGCGGCGGGTGCCAGCGGGCTGGCGATTGAGGTACACTATAACCCGGCGGAGTCATGGGTTGACGCCCAGCAAGCCATCACACCCGGCGAGTTCAGAGCTATTGTTGACATGGGCGACAAAATATATAAGATGGTAGCAGAAGAAAATAAAAGGATGAAAACCGGCGGGGGGTAACATGCAAAAAATCGTGGTGCAGCTGGGAGTCAGAAGCTACCCGGTTTACCTGGGTTCAGGGCTGCTGGGGAATTACCGCCGCTGGCTGGGCAAGGCAGGCTCTTTTTCGCGCCTGTGCCTGGTCAGCAACCCCCAGGTATATCAACTGTACGGCTCGGCGCTGACGGAACAGATGCAGGGCGACGGCCTGGATGTTTCGGTAATCCTGGTGCCTGAAGGCGAGAGCCATAAATCGCTGGAGGATGCGGCGCGCCTGTACGATGAATTAGCACGGGCGAAAGCGGACCGTAAAACGGTACTGGTAGCGATGGGGGGCGGGGTGGTGGGCGACCTGAGCGGTTTCGTGGCGGCCACTTACCTGCGCGGTATCCCGCTGGTGCACCTGCCTACCACCCTGCTTTCACAGGTTGACAGCTCTATCGGCGGCAAAACAGCGGTCAACCACGGCCCCCTCAAGAACCAGATCGGGGCGATATACCAGCCCCGGTTGGTGGTGGGTGACTTCGACACCCTGGCTACTTTGCCGCCGCGCGAGGTGGCCGGCGGCCTGGCGGAAATCATCAAGTGTGCCGTCATACGCGATGCCTCACTTTTCAATTTCCTGGAACGGCACCTTCCGGATTTGCTGGCCTGCAAGGGCCATGTTCTCGCCACCGCCGCGGTGCGCGCCGCCACGATTAAAGCTGCCTTCGTCAGCCTGGACGAACAGGACAGGGGCCCGCGGGCACTGCTCAACCTGGGGCACACGGTAGGTCACGGGCTGGAGGCGGCATCGGATTTCAAACTCAGCCACGGGGAAGCGGTCAGCCTGGGCATGCTCACCGCCGCCCGCATCTCGCAGGTCATGCACTTTATGTCTCCCCACGACTATTCCCGGCTGAAGAACCTGCTGGAGGAGGCCGGCCTTCCGACCTGCATCCGCCACTGCGATGTTTCGCGGGTGCTGGAAGCCATCCAGCACGATAAAAAGGTCTCTTCGGGGCGGCTGCGTTTCATCCTGCCCATCCGTATCGGGCACGCCGTCATCAGCGAACGGGTTGACCTTGAAATGATAGCCGGAGTGCTCAGCGAAGAATGAAAAACCCGCGCATCTGCGCCGTGTTGACCTCCGCCGACCTGGGGCACGTCGAAGCCTGCTCCGAAATGGCTGACCTGTTTGAACTGCGCCTGGACATGATAGGACCGGGCTGGCGGAAGGTAGCCGCCGCCGTTCACAAACCCTGGATTGCCACCTTGCGGCTGAAAGAAGAAGGAGGCCGGTGGCCGCTGGATGAAACCCGGCGCAAAGAGGAACTGCTGGCCGCCTTGCAGGCCGGCGCGGCCATGGTGGATGTGGATATCTCCATGCCCGGCCTGACGGAGTTCGTGCCCCACATAAAGAGGAAAGCCGGGTGCATCATTTCTTATCACAATTATTACGCTACACCCCATTTTGAAATACTTAGGGAAGTGGTGGTAGCAGAGTTGTCCGCCGGCGCCGACATCTGTAAAATCGCCACCACCGCCGCCTCTTTCGAAGATAACCTGACCGTGCTGCGCCTCATGCGCGAATTCCCGGAGTCAAGGCTGGTAGCCCTGGCGATGGGCAACGCCGGACAGCCCAGCCGCCTGCTGGGACCGCTGGCAGGCGGAGAGTTCACTTATGCGGCCCTCACCGGCGGCGGGGAATCGGCCCCCGGGCAACTGCCGCTGGCCGAAACCTACCATCTATACAGGATGTTGAAAGCATGATTGACGGCTCAACCCGCCTCTATGCCCTGATGGGCGACCCGGTGGAACACAGCCTTTCGCCGCGCATGCACAACGCCGCTTTCCGCCGGATGGGCTTGAATTACGCATACCTCGCCTTCCGGGTTGACCAGACTGGATTGCCGGAGGCTATCCGCGCTATCAAGGCGCTGGGGATGTGCGGCGTAAATATTACCATGCCCCACAAGACGAGCGTCATGCCGCTGCTGGATTCAATCCACCCTCAGGCACTCAGCATCGGGGCGGTCAACACGATAGTGAACAGGGATGGCAGATTGACGGGTTTCAATACCGACGCCGGAGGCTTCTCCCGGCTGCTGGCCGGGGCGGGGCTGGCGCTGCGGGGCCACAAAACCGTGCTGCTCGGCTCTGGCGGAGCCGCGCGCGCCATCGGTTACTCGCTGGCGGAGGCGGGGGCGCAGATAGTCATCCTTAACCGCGCTGCCAACCTGCCCCGGGCGGAAGCCCTGGCGCTGGAACTGGCGGCCGGGCACGGCATCCAGGCCACCGCGCTGGAACTCAGCCGGGACAATCTGGCCGAAGCGCTGGCCGGGGCCCGCCTGCTGGTTAATGCCACCAGCGCCGGCATGAGCCCCGGCGACAGGGAAACACCGGTTCCGGCAGCCCTGCTCGACCCGGGACTGACCGTTGCCGACATCGTCTACCAGCCCTCCCCCACCCGGCTGCTGAGAGAAGCAGCCGCCGCCGGCTGCCGCACCATCGGAGGACTGGCGATGCTGGCTGCGCAGGCGGAACTGAGTTTTGAACTGTGGACCGGCACTCCTCCGCTGCCGAACGTGATGCTGGCCGCAGCCCAGGGCGAAAGCCCGGCCTCCGGAACCATAGCCGAACCGGCCAGGCGCGATATCGCCATCATCGGATTCATGGGAAGCGGCAAATCCTCCACCGGCAGGTTGCTGGCGCGCCTGACCGGAAAAACGCTGCGGGACACCGACAGCCTGATTATCAAAAAAACCGGCAAGTCCGTCAACCGCATCTTCACCGAAGAAGGCGAACCCGCTTTCCGCCGGCTGGAATCCCAGGTCATCAGCCAGGTAGCGCGGGAAGAAGGAAGCGTCATCGCCTGCGGCGGGGGAGTGGTACTGGACGAGGACAACATGCTTATCCTCAAAAAACGCGCCTGGGTGGTCTATCTCAGGGCTTCGGCCGGGTCCATCCTGAAGCGGTTGAGCTCCGGGCGCAACCGGCGGCCGCTGCTGCGAGGCGCCGACCGGGCGTCAACCGTGCGCAGTCTGCTAGAATACAGGAAACCCATCTATGAAAAATGGGCCGATATCATTATAGACACGGACGGCAGAAACACCGGGGACATCGCCGCGGAGATTCTAACCAGAATAAGGCAATATGAAGATAACGATTTCTAGGAGCCAGGTACAGGGCAAAGTGGATGCCCCCCCTTCCAAGAGTTACAGTATCCGCGCGCTGATGTGCGCTGCGCTGGCGCCGGGTTCGAGCTACATCCGTTTCCCGCTGGAAGCCGACGACACCAGGGCTGCCTCAGATGCAGTCTCCCGTATCGGAGCGCCGGTCAGGCCGGTACGCCTGGGCTGGCAGGTCAACGGCGGGAATCTGAAGGCGCCGGAGGGTGAGATTTTTTGCCGCGAGTCGGCCGCCACCCTGCGCTTTATGGCCGCCATAGCCGCCGTCATACCCGGCACCACCCGCCTGGTAGCCGGGCCAGGGTTGGCCCGCCGGCCGGTGGCTCCCCTGCTGGCGGCCTTGACCAGCCTGGGTGCCGGTTGCCGCCAGGACGGCGCGGCTGTGATTATCGAGGGCGGCCACCTGGCAGGCGGCGAGGTCCGGCTTGAGGGAGGCGTCAGCTCCCAGTTTATATCGGCGCTGATGCTGGCCGCTCCGCTGATGGAAAAGGGCCTCACCATCCATTTAACCACCCCGGCGCGTTCATCCTCGTACATCGAGATGACCGCCGCCTGTCTCAAGCAGTTCGGCATACGCTCGAAGGCCGCGCCGGATATGAACTCCGTCAGCATCCCCTGCCAGGTTTACCAGGCGGCCGGCTACGATGTCGAGGGCGACTGGTCCCAGGCGGCGGCCCTGCTGGCGCTGGGAGCGCTCAGCGGCGAAGTGCTGGTTACCAATCTGAACGCCGAAAGCCTGCAGGGAGACCGTAAAATCCTCAATCTGCTTCAGAAAATGGGGGCGCGTTTCAGCATGCGGCGCAGCTCAGTGTTGATATCAAGGTCCCGCCTGCACGCTATCTCGGCAGACCTGTCCGATTGCATCGACCTGCTGCCGTTAATGGCGGTGCTGGCCGCCGCCGCCGAAGGGCACAGCTATTTTTCGGGCATCGCCTCGGCGCGCCACAAGGAATCCGACCGGGTTGGGGCGGTGATTGCCGAGCTGGGCAAGATGGGCATCCGCACCATCGAGGAAGACGACCGCCTGGGAATAATCGGCGGGCAGCCTGCCGGAACGATAATAGACAGCCATGCCGACCACCGGCTGGCGATGGCGTTCGGGGTGCTGGGAGCGGCGGTGGGCAATACGGTTATTACAGGCGCTGAGAGCGTGTCCAAAACCTACCCCGCATTCTGGAAAGTGCTCGAGAGCCTGGGAGCGGGGGTTAGCGCCGATGTCGGATAGCCTGGGAACGCTGTTCCGCATCACCAGTTTCGGCGAGAGCCACGGAAAGGCAGTGGGGGTAGTGGTGGAGGGGTGCCCGGCCGGACTGCCGCTGACCGAAGCCGACATCCAGCCGGACATCGACCGGCGCCGGCCCGCAGCAGGCCCGGTATCCACGCCGCGCTGCGAAGCGGACGAAGTGGCTATTTTATCAGGCGTGCTGGGCGGCCGTACCACCGGCGCGCCGCTGTGCCTGCTGGCCTGGAACCGCGATGCCGATTCCTCCGCCTATGAGCATCTGAAGAACATTCCCAGGCCCGGGCATGCTGATTATACTGCTTATGTCAAGTATGCAGGGCTGGCCGACGTCCGCGGGGGCGGGCGCTTTTCCGGACGCATCACCGCGGGTTTTGTGATGGCGGGAGCCGTCGCCCGCAAAGTGCTGGCGGCCCACCATATCGAAATCCTGGCCCATACCGTAGCTATCGGCGGCATCGAGTCCCGCGCTATGGACCTGCAGGACGTCCGCCGGCTGGCGCCGCTGAGCGCTCTGCGCTGCGCCGACACAGCCGCCGCAGAGCGTATGCTGAAGGCTATCGAGGCTGCCCGTGAGGCCGGCGACAGCCTGGGCGGTGTTATCGAGATGCAGGCGCTGGGCGTGCCGGCAGGCTGGGGAGAGCCCGTTTTCTCCACCGCCGACGGCGAACTGGCCAGGGCCTACCTGGCTGTGCCGGCGGTCAAGGGGGTGGAATTCGGAACGGGTTTCAGGGCGGCGGCGCTGAAAGGCTCACAAAATAATGACCCCTTCATCATCCGGGACGGCGCCGTCACCACCGCCTCCAATAACGCCGGCGGCATTCTGGGCGGCATCACCACCGGCCGGCCCGTGGTAGTTCGTATTGCCGTCAAGCCCACCCCGTCCATCGCCCAAAAACAGAGCAGCGTCAACCTGGCGACGATGACCGAAACCGATATAAGCGTAGCGGGCAGGCACGACGCCTGTATCGTGCCCCGGGCGGTGGTGGTGATGGAGGCCGTGACCGCCGTCGTTTTGTGCGACCTGGGGCGGCGCGCCGGAACGCTGCCTGGAGTGATGAAATGAGAATCGACGACTTAAGAAACGGCATTGATGGGGTGGACGCGGAGCTGGTAAAACTGCTGGCTGAAAGGTTCAGGCTGGCCCGGGAAATCGGCCTGTTGAAAAAGGAAGCGGGGCAGCCGGTAACCGACAGCAGCCGGGAAGCGCGCGTGATGGGGCACATCGCCGCGCTGGCGCGGCAGCAGGGCCTCGACCCTGACGAAGTGGAGAGTATTTACCGGCAGGTGATTGCCGCTTCGCGCGGGATTCAGAGCCAGGTCATCGCTTTTCAGGGAGAGTACGGGGCTTACAGCCAGGAAGCGGCCATGGAGCTGTTCGGCTGCGCAGTCGACGCCCGCCCGTACGAAACGCTGGAGGATGTTTTCCGCGCGGTGGAACAGGGGCAGGCTGATTTCGGCGTGGTGCCGGTGGAAAATTCGCTCGAAGGCAGCATCAGCCGCACCTACGACCTGCTGCTGGATTCCTCGCTGCGGGTTTGCGGTGAGAGCGAACTGCGCGTATCCCACTGCCTGATAGCCAACACCGGCGCTTCCCTGGAAGGTGTCCGCCGCGTTTTCTCCCATCCCCAGGCGCTGGGGCAATGCCGGGCTTTTTTCAAGCACCGTGACATCGAAACCGTCCCGGCCTACGACACCGCCGGCAGCGTCAAGATGATTAAGGAACGCGGATGGCTGGATGCGGCCGCCATCGCCAGCGCGCGCTCGGCCGGAATCTACGGCATGCAGATTTTGCTGCGCGCCATCGAAGACAACCCTTATAATTTCACCCGTTTCTTCGTGCTGGGCAAAGAGGATTGCCCGCCCACCGGCGACGACAAGACGTCGCTCGTCTTTTCCGTCAAGCACCAGCCAGGTTCACTGTTCGGCTTCCTGGGGGAACTGGCCGGCGGCGGCATAAACCTGACTAAAATAGAATCCAGGCCCACCCGCCGCAAGGCCTGGGATTACAACTTCTACCTGGACTTTGAAGGGCACCGGCGGGACGCCGCCTTCATCAAGGTGCTGCCCGGGCTGGAGCAATACGCCAGTTTTATTAAAATCCTGGGTTCGTATCCCCGTTCGGTGTCAGCAGGAAAGGGACAAAGGGAGTGAAAATCGCCATCCTGGGCGGGGCTGGCAAGATGGGGCAGTGGCTGGCGCGCACGCTGGGCGAAAACGGTGAGGAGCTGCTGCTGGTGGACAGAGAGCCGCAGGCGCTGGCCTCGGCCGCGGAGCAACCGGGCGTGCGCACCTCGACTCGAACCTGCGACGCCGCCGGCATGGATGCGGTTATCATCGCGGTACCCATCGATAAGTTCGAGAGCGCAGTCAGCGAGTTCGCCGCCTGTGCGCCAAGCGGGCAGATTGTAATGGATATCACCTCGGTCAAAAGCATGCCGGTCGAAATCATGCACCGGCTGTTGCCCGGGTGCCGCATACTGGGAACCCACCCGGTATTCGGGCCGGGGGCCGCCGGATTCCACGGGCACAACGTAGTCCTGACACCTCGTGACGAGGCAGACGAAGCGCTATCCACCAGGGTTCAGGGCTACCTGGAAGCACTGGGCGCCCGGGTAAGCGTCATGAACCCGGCCAAACATGACCACCTGATGGCTGCCGTACTCGGCCTGGCTCATTACATCGCCATCGCCGCCGGCGACGCCTTGCTCGGCCAGCCGGATTTGAAGCAGATGGAAGCTATCGGCGGGATGACCTTCAAAGCCCTGCTCACCCTGATAGAGAGCGTGCTGAGCGAAGACCCTGCCCTTTATGCTTCCATCCAGATGCACCTGCCGACACTGCCCGGGATGCAGTCGGATTTCGTCGCCAGGGCCGGCGCCTGGGCGGATATGGTCAGGGCCGGGGATGAGAACGCGTTTATCACCAGGATGGCCGCGCTCAAGGAGCGCCTCCGCGAACTGGACCTGGATACCAGCCGGGCCTATGGCAACATGTACAAGCTGGCGGATTCAGGACAGGCCGACGGATGATATAGCGGGCACATCCCAGACGGGGAAACCTGTTTGACACCCAGGGGGGGCCTTGTTATAATAAACCTTTGTCAAGGGGAGGTGTCACTATTTACGCTATCGTTGAAACCGGTGGGAAACAATATAAGGTCGTCCAGGGGCAGACCATCAAGGTTGACCGCATCGAGGCAGCCGAGGGGGCTACCGTGGAACTGGACCGCGTGCTGGCTATCGGTAACGACCAGGAACTCACCGTTGGTAAGCCCACCATCGAGGGCGCCAGCGTGATGGCCACGGTCAAAGCGGAAGGCAAGGCCAAAAAGATAATCGTGTTCAAGTATAAATCCAAGACACGCTACGACCGCAAACAGGGACACCGCCAGCTCTATACCGAACTGAGTATCGACACAATCAATGCAGCCGGGAAGGCCGCTGAAAAAGCGGCTGAAGAACCCGCCGCAGTTTCTGAATAAAAGAGGTAACTTAGAATGGCTCACAAAAAAGGCGCGGGTTCTTCCCGCAACGGCCGTGACAGCAAACCCAAGATGCTGGGCGTCAAGCGTTATGCCGGCGAGGCAGTCAACGCCGGCACCATCATCGTCCGCCAGCGCGGCACCCATATCGCCGCCGGCAATAACGTGGGCGTGGGGCGTGACCATACCCTCTTCGCCCTGGTAACCGGCAAGGTGCAATTCGAACCTGCAGCCAAGAATAAGCGAAAGGCCAGCGTTTACGCGGAGTAATCATGAAAGAAAAAATCCATCCCAAATATTTCCCGAATGCCACCGTCTCCTGCTCCTGCGGCAACACCTTCACCACCGGCTCCACCCGCCCGAGCCTGAAGGTGGAGCTTTGCAGCGCCTGTCACCCGTTTTACACCGGCGAAAAACGCATGGTGGATACCGCCGGACGGGTGGAACGCTTCAAGCAGCGCTATGCTAAAGAGAAGAGCTAAATCCGGGTATCGTTTGTAAAGAGAAGGGGCGGGATAAGTCCGCCCCTTTTTTATTGGGGAAGTTAATATGACGAAACAATTCAGATATGGCGGCCAGGCGGTGATGGAGGGGGTTATGATGCGCGGGCAGAACAGCGTGGCCACCGTGGTGCGCCGCCCCAACGGCAAGCTGGCCATGGAAGCGAAGCCTCTTTCCCCCATCTATACCGGGAAAATGCGGCACACGCCTTTCGTGCGCGGCGGAATTGCCATGCTGGAAGCGGTACTGCTGGGGTTAGCCAGCCTGATGTATTCGGCCAACATCGCCCTTGAAGACGAGAATGCCGGCGGCGAGGCCAAGCCGGCCGGCAAGGACGGCATCACCGGGGCGTCGATGTGGCTAATAATGCTGCTCTCTTTTTCGCTAGCCATTGGTTTGTTTTTCCTGGCGCCCCTTTTCCTGGCCAGACTGATTGAGCCGTTTATCGAATCATCGCTGGTTTTTCACCTGGTTGAGGGACTGATACGCCTGGCAATTTTCCTGCGGCTGGTGGGCTTCATGCCCGATATCCGCCGTGTTTTCGCCTACCATGGGGCTGAACACAAAACCATCCACGCCTACGAGGCCGGGGTTGAACTTACCCCCGAAAAGGTTCAGACCTATACCACCGCACACGCCCGCTGCGGGACTGCCTTTCTGCTGGCGGTGATGGTGACGGCGGTGGTGGTGTTCGCGCTTATCGGCAAGCAGGAGCTGTGGCTGATGATTTTGACCCGGGTGGCGCTGCTGCCGCTGATAGCCTCGCTCTCGTATGAACTGACCCAGTTCGGGGCACGCCACCTGGATAACCCGGTGGTCAGAGCCATTATGGCCCCGGGGCTGGCGTTGCAGAGGATGACAACCCGCCAGCCGGACGACTCCCAGGTGGAGGTGGCTATCGCCGCCTTAAAACAGGTACTGGCCGCGGATAAAGTCGTGCTTCCGGGAACCCAGCCTGCGCCTACCCCAGTTCTTCCAGCTTAAGCTGTCGGTAAAAACAGCTTTCTTCGCCGGTGTGACAGGTCGGCCCCTGGGGAATGGCTTTCACCAGAAGCGCGTCAACGTCGCAGTCGTACCACACTTCACGCACTTCAAGATAGTTACCCGAGGTGGCGCCCTTGTGCCACAGTTCCTGGCGGCTGCGGCTCCAGAACCATGCCTGGCCGCTTTCCATGGTGTTGCGTAGCGACTCGGCGTTCATATATCCCAGCATCAGCACCTTGCCGGTTTCGGCGTGCTGTATGATGGCGGCCACCAGCCCTTTATCATCCCATTTTACGTTTAACAAAATCCCCTCCAGATACGATAATAAACTTGGCTTCTCTGCGGGTGGATGACCGGCTCAGCATTCCACGGCGGCCAGCGCCTGCGGCAACTGAATATCCCCGGTGTAGAGGGCGCGGCCGATGATGGCTCCCTCCACTCCCAGTTTTTTGAGCAGTTTGAGGTGCAGGATGGAGCACACCCCCCCGGAGGCGATGAGCGGAAAGCGGGTGGTGTCAATGAGTTCAAATATCGAAGTGAAATTGGGCTCGGTGAGCGTGCCGTCACGCGCGATGTCGGTATAAATGAAACGGTGCACCCCGGCCTCCACCATGCTCTGCGCGAATCTGACGGCGCTGATTTCGGTGGCTTCTTTCCAGCCGTGGGTAGCCACCCGGTCGTCCCGCGCGTCAATGGCGACTACTATGGCTTTGGGAAAGCGCCGGCAGGCCTGCCGTACAAAATCGGGGTCGAACACCGCCGCGGT
The DNA here is from genome assembly GCA_964584525.1 of uncultured Dehalococcoidales bacterium. Classification (GTDB taxonomy): domain Bacteria; phylum Chloroflexota; class Dehalococcoidia; order Dehalococcoidales; family UBA1222; genus CAZPAL01. The sequence continues at coordinate 10,477 of CAZPAL010000020.1, forward strand.
GCCCAGCACCACGCGGTCCGCCCCCAGTTTAAGCAGTTTTTCCATACTTGAAATGCTGCGTATGCCTCCTCCCACCTGTACCGGAATGAAGAGATTTGAGGCGATGCGCTCGATAATTTCCAGGTTTTGCGGTTCGCCGGAGGCTGCCCCGTCCAGGTCAACCACATGCAGGCGCGTAGCCCCCACTGACTGCCACTGGTAGGCCATTTCCAGCGGGTCTTCGGCAAATACTGTCTCCTGGGCAAAATCCCCCTGGAAAAGCCGGACGCACCTGCCGCCGCGGATATCGATGGCTGGAATAATTTCTATATCAATATACCTCTTGCCCAAAATGAGATGAGTATTATATCACCTGCGGGGAGGGGGTCACAATTAGGGATAATGTCCAGGCTTAGGCCTGGATTTAGCAAAAATAAATGATACACTGCGGGGTAAGGGTAATTCGAACATGCCCATATCGAAAAAACAAGCGATATCCGCCGTCGCCAGCGTAATATCAGTCCTCATGCTGGCATCGTGTGCGGCAGCGCCCGTTTCAACCCCTGCTAACACCCTGGCGTCAAACATTAACTCCTCTACATTAGCCAATACAACCGCCCACCCGACAATGACGGGTTCACCCACTGAAACCTGGCCGGTCAGCAAGGAAAACGCCATCGCCGTCGCCGGGCGCGAAGTGCCGTTAAGAATTGCCCAGAAAGCCGGCATAAGCGCCTCATACGGCTGGTCCGTACCGGGGAATGAACCCGGCTGGATAATTCATTTCACGGATATCGAAATATCACAGGATGAGCTGGGCTGGCAGCCAATCCTGCATGAGGTTAACCTGGAAGGCGCAGGTCCATATTATCTCATCATAGTGAGAATTGACGGAACCACCGGGGACATCGTCAGCAAATCCGCCCTCGTGGCCGTCCGGTAGGCCTCCGCTCATCACGGCATCGCCCGGTTTGAATAGCAATCTGTTTGCCCCTCTCCATACCCGATGTTATAATTAGCCCCGTTGAGAGGGAAAAATGAAACTAAGCCGTGAAGAAGTGCTGCGTATCGCCGAACTGGCCAAGGTCGGGTTGACCGACTCCGAGATTGACAACATGAGACGCCAGCTCTCGGATATCCTGGAAAATTTCGAAGTGCTCAAGCGGGTGGACACAGAGGGAGTGCCCCCCACCGCCCAGCCCAATACCCTGTGCAACATCATGAAAGACGACACGGTACGGCGCTCCCTGCCGCAGGACGAGGTACTGGCTAACGCTCCCTGCCGCGAGGACGATTTTTTCCGCATCTGCGCCGTGCTGGATGAAGATTAATAACAGCGCGGTAGCCGCCCGGTCTGAGCGGCGCGACTTTTTCGAAACCAAGGAGCGAACCTTTGCCTGAATTTGATTACTTAACCATCCACCAAGCCAATGCCATGCTGACCAACATGGAAGTGTCCTCGGCGGAACTTACCCGGGCCGCGCTGGAACGCATCGAACAGCTCGAACCCCGCCTGAAGGCTTTTACCACCGTCACGCCGGAAGTGGCGCTCAAGCAGGCCGACCAGGCCGATGCCAGAATAGCCGGGGGTGATTTTACCCCGCTCACCGGCATACCCGCGCTGATGAAAGACGTGCTGTGCACCAAAGGCATCCGCACCACCTGCTCATCCAGAATGCTGGAGAATTTCATCCCGCCTTACGACGCCACGGTGGTTGAAAAGCTGAATGCGCAGGGAATGGTGATGCTGGGCAAGTCCAACCTGGATGAATTCGCCATGGGTTCTTCCACCGAAAACTCGGCCTTTTTTACCACCCGTAACCCCTGGGACCTGGAACGGGTGCCGGGGGGCTCCAGCGGCGGCTCGGCGGCGGCGGTAGCCGCCGGGGAAACGATATACGCCCTGGGGTCCGACACCGGCGGCAGTATCCGCCAGCCGGCTTCGTTCTGCGGCATCGTGGGGCTGAAACCCACCTACGGACGGGTGAGCCGCTACGGGCTGGTGGCCTTCGCCAGTTCCCTGGACCAGATAGGCCCCATGACGCGGGACGTCACCGACTGCGCGCTGGTGATGAACGCCATCTCCGGCCACGACGAGCGGGACTCCACCTCCGTCCCCTGCGCCGTGCCGGATTACACCCGCTGCCTTACCGGAAACATCCGAGGACTCAAACTAGGCGTGCCGAAGGAGTATTTCGTGGAGGGCATGCAGCCTGAAGTCGAGCAGGCCGTCCGCACCGCCATCGCCAAACTGGAAGAACTGGGCGCGATTGTGGATTGGGACGTTTCCCTGCCCAGCACGCCTTACGCCCTGGCGGTTTATTATATCATCGCGCCGTCGGAGGCTTCGGCCAACCTGGCGCGTTACGATGGTGTAAAATACGGCTAGTCCGACACCGGGACCAACGATATGTGGGAAGCCATGTCCCGCACCCGGCAGCAGGGTTTCGGCCCTGAAGTAAAACGCCGCATCATGCTGGGGACGTACGCTCTCTCCGCCGGGTACTACGACGCTTATTATCTCAAGGCCCAGAAGGTGCGCACCTTGATCATCCGCGACTTCGAGGCCGCCTACGAGCGCTGCGACGTGCTGCTCTCGCCCACCTCACCCACCACGGCCTTCGAGCTCGGCGCCAAGGCCGACCCGCTCGCCATGTACCTGAACGACGTCTGCACGATCCCGTCGAACCTGGCCGGGCACCCCGCCATCTCGGTCCCCTTCGGCAC
>CAZPAL010000021.1:0-11336 GCA_964584525.1 uncultured Dehalococcoidales bacterium
CGGCGTCCAATGCGGTCGCTATGCCGGTATCGTCGAACCGGAGCATGGAACAGACCGGGCAAATGGTGTATCATCTTAGGAAACCAGCTGCTGAAAAATGTTGATATCGCTTGAAAATCTAACCCGCGACTACCGAATGGGTGAGCAATCCGTGCAGGCGCTGGCCGGCATCAACCTGGAAATCGCCGCCGGGGATTTCGTGGCCATCTCCGGGCCTTCCGGCTCGGGCAAATCCACCCTGCTGCATATCATCGGCGGTCTTGATTCCCCCACCAGCGGCAAGGTTCTGGTCGAGGGGCGAAACCTCAGCCGGGCCAACGGAAATGAGCTGGCGGCCTATCGCAACCGCCGTATCGGCTTCGTTTTCCAGTCGTTCCATCTCCATCCGACCTATGACTCGCTGGAAAATGTGGCCCTGCCTCTCATCTTCTCCGGCATAGGCAGCGCCAAGCGCAAAAAGCTGGCTCAAAAGGCACTCGAAGACGTCGGCTTGTCCAGGCGCATCCATCACCGCCCCAATGAGCTCTCCGGCGGGGAAAAACAGAGAGTATGCATCGCCCGCGCCCTGGTGACCAACCCCAGCATCATCCTGGCGGATGAACCAACCGGCAACCTTGACACCAAAACCGGAGACAATATCGTAAAAATCCTTTCGGAACTCAACCGCGAGCGAGGTATCACGTTGCTCATCATTACCCACAATCTGGATATCGCCAGGCACGCCGACCGCGTCATCTTCATGGCTGACGGCCGCATCATAGAGGAAAGGCAATGGCTATGAAACTGGGCGACCTGGTGGGCATGGCCTTATTCAACCTCTGGAGGCGCAAGCTGCGCACCTTCCTCACTACGCTGGCCGTCATCATCGGAGCGGCGCTGGTTTCAATCATCATCTCGCTGGGGGACGGCTTGCAGACTTTCATCGAGCGCCAGTTCGGCGCCACCTTCCCGGACAACGCCATCACCGCCTATTCCGGGGCCGACCTTTTCGCCTTTCAGAGCAGCGTGGCCAAAGAAATCACCAGCGAGGAACAGGCCCTTTTCCGCGCTTTCAACGCTGAAGATTACGAGCAGATAGCACAGATTCCCGGGGTGGAGCGCATCGATTTCGGCATGAACCTGATATCAACGTCTATCAGGCCGGAGGGCAGCGAAAAAAAATACACCGTGCAGGCTTACGCCGCCACCGACTACGAAGCCAGGTTGCGCACCCTCGTAGCGGGCTCCTTTTATGAACAGGATGCGCTCGGTGTATGTATATTATCGTACGATTACATTCAGGCCTTCGGCTGGGCTGATGCCGCCCAGGCCCTGGGCAGGAAAGTGGTTGTGACCATCGGCAAAAGGAACATCTACAACTTGGTGACCCAGGAGTACACACTGACTATCGTCGGGGTAAGCGAAAAAAGCACCTCAATGGCCGAAGTGCTCATCCCTTCGCAGGAAGCCCTTAAAATGGGACGGTTCAGCTACGACGACCCGGCCCTGTTCTCGCCGCAGAAGCCGGGTTACAGCCTGCAGCTCAAAATTGCCGACGGCGCGGATACCGAGCTCATTGCCGGCACCATCCGGGCGATGGGGTTTCAGGCCCTGACCGCCGGCGAGGTGCTGGCAAGGCTGGATACCGTGTTTTCGGTCGTCCGAATCGCCCTCAGCGTCTTCGGCGGGATAGCGCTGGTGGTGGCGGCCATCGGCATCATCAACACGCTGATGATGGCTATCCACGAGCGCACCCGTGAAATCGGGGTGATGAAAGCCATGGGCGCCACCAGCGGGTCCATCAGGGCGCTGTTTACCCTGGAAGGCGGGTTGCTGGGGGTGGCTGGAGGGGTGCTGGGAACGGCAGCGGCTATCGGCCTGGGAAAGGTTCTGAACTTTATCGGGGCGAAAACCTTTCTATCCGGTTTTCCCGGGTTCGAACTCTCCGTCTTTTCTCCATCGTTGATACTGAGTGTCATCGCGCTTACCACCACCGTCAGCCTGCTGGCAGGTCTTTATCCGGCCAACCGGGCCGCCGCTCTCAACGCGGTGGACTCCCTAAGATATGAATAAGAGGAGGTCACGATGCCTGAACCGCTCGGTAAAATCGAGAAACCCGAAGCCCGGAGTTACGGCGGCAGCAGTAAACTGATTTATGTTCCGCTGGTGCTGGTGGCGCCAAACCCGGACAAGACGCTCTCCGACCTGATTGACCTCTTCTGGCAGGAAGCAGCCGGGCAGGTCGATAACCTGGCTGCCGGATTGGGGAAGATTGGTAAAATCTTCCATGAACTGCTCGAACGCGAGGAGAGCCTGCTGGAGGCGCTGGGGGCGATGAACTCCGGTAGTCTCGCCATGGTTAAAAAGCTGATGGAGGCTGGGACAGCCGTCCAAATCATCGAGCAGACCGATACTCTTCATGAATTCATGGACTGGAGCCGTTGCCTGGCCGTGGGATTACAAAGCGCCGCCGCTTTCGAAACTGTGTACCAGAATTATGTCAAAACCCAGCAGCGGCGAAACGAACTGCTGGCAGGCCGCATCGACCAGGCCTTGAAGGAAAATGAAATCGGCTTGCTGCTGTTGCGGGAAGGGCATCAAATCCAGCACGCCGCCGATATCCAGGTCTTTTACGTAGCCCCGCCCAGCCTGGATGCCATCCACCGCCACCTGCGTGAGCGTTATGAAAGCCGCCCCCGGGAGGACGAACAGGCTGAAGCCGGCTGCGCGGCAACGGCTGAAGAGAGGACTACTGAAGCCGAGCCCGAACCCGAAGAACACCCCAGCGCGGATTGACCAACGACTTAAAAAGCCGTTGTCATCCCAAATGGCGGGACAGCTCAGCCAGCCCGCGGATTTTTTCTGCATCCGGGACGTCATCGAAGTAGCCGCCGCGGTCTATCAGCAACCCCTTGAGCCCCGCCTGACGGGCGCCCAGCACGTCAACCTGGTACTGGTCGCCCACATAAAGCACCTCGCGGTTGGACAGCCCGGCTTGGGCCACCGCCTGTTGAAAAATGCCGGGGTGGGGCTTGGTAACACCGGCCTCAGCCGAGGTCATTTTGACCTGCAGCCAGGCGGTGATGCCCACCTGGTCCAGGATGGGGGTGACATCCCTGTCAACGTTGGAAATCAGCCCCAGCAGCAACCCCCGTTCCACCAGACTGGTGAAGGCGGGAAGAACGTCGTCGAAGAGCACCATTTCGTATTTTATCTGCTGCAGGTCGCCCAGGAGGCCCTCGATCAAGGCCGGCTCGGGCTCCAAACCAGCCTCGTTAAGTAACACGGTATGATAGTTGGTCCAAAGTTCAACCAGCTCCGCTTTGCTGCGCCCGCTCATTCCCCTGCTGGAACCCTGAGCGTAAAAATACTCGTCGGCGGCAATCAGCGGGCGCCGCAGTTGCTGGGGGCTTCGGGTTAAACCACGACGTTCCAGGCTGGCGGAAAGAGACTCCTCTCTGGGCGGGTCATAACTGATCAGGGTATGGTAGAGGTCGAAAAATACCGCTTTTATCATGAGTCGTTTGTCTCCCGGCATCCATGTTCGGTTGCCTAATTCTAGGTTAAAGCCGCCGGTATGTAAAGGCTCGCCTTCGTCCTCCCCGGCAGGCGCTTCGACTACGGAAATAAATCTAAATAATGTTGACTAAAAATCGGTTTGGTAATAGAATTTGGTGGAATGAAGCATCGTCACCTTTGGTGCCCGATTCGTCTGGCGTGCCCTGACCGGGTGGCAAAGTAACCGCAGTCCGGTTTGGGGGCATGGTGTGGGGCATCACCGGGCTGATGAAGAGAGGAGGAGAGCGAAATGCCTGAAGCAGCCACCAGGAAACGGACGGCCATAACGGCCGCGCTAGCGGTGTTCGCCCTGGCTCTGGGCGGATGTTCCAACGCTTCGGAGTTCACGCCCCCCGCCGCCTCCACCATTGATGATGCTCCAGTCGAACTTACCGCTGAGCAGTTGTGGAACGAGTTCCAGGCAGATCCGGCTGGCACCAAAGCGAAGTATGCGGGCAAAAGGCTCCACTTCGCCAGGGTGAATGTGGAAACGATGAGTTTCCTGGGTGAACCGCCCGATAGCGACCTTTTCGTCCAGGATGGGCTGGTAAAATTCCGCGTAGCCGTACCTGCGCACCTGCAACCGGTCAGAGAGGGTTATGTGGTCGAGGTGGTGGGAGAACTGTGGGACATGCAGTTCGCCTATCTCATCGTCAGGGACTGCTGGCTGCGGGTGGTTGACCCGCCGGGGGGGGACCCGAACCCGCCTCCGGAGTATTAAAGGGTACCGTTTGTTACGTCTGCTGTAAAAAAGTGCTAGAATACAGGTTAATAATTATTAAGGAATGATATGAAACCGAAAAAATCATCCGTCGAGGCCGGTTACCGGGAAGCCCGCACCACGGTCGGGCTTAAGCAGAGCACCAAGGAAAAGCTCGACAGGAACCGCGCCCCCGGGCAGTGTTATGATGGATTTATCTGCCAGATGGTTGACCTCTGGGAAAAATCCAGGTCTGAAAAGAAAATCTAGCCGTTCGTCAACCGCAGACCGGGCCGGCCGTTCACCATGACCATGCCGGCCGGGCTTGCTCTGGTGTTATGAAATTCTGTATTAAGAAAAGGAGGTGGCACGAGAAAAAACCCAAGCTGAACAACGTTCGCCCTTTACCAATATCGGGTCTAATTGAAGGAGGTCTGAAAACAAGACATGTCCCAAGAAGAGAAAAAGAAAACAGTGATATCCAGGCGTGAATTCCTCAAGGACGCCGGCCTGGTAGTCGGAGGCGCCACCGTCGGCTCGATGGCCATACTGAGCGCCTGCGGCAGCGGTGAAACCGTCACCCACACCGAAACCAAAACCGTCACCACCACTCTCGCTGGAACGGGTTCTACCACCACCGTCAGCAAATTCATCTGCCCCGTGGACGGCCAGGAATTTCCGTCCCTGGCAGCCCTGCAGGAACATTACCAGGCCACCCACGGCGGAGCGGCCATCACCGGGCTGGTAACACTCAACGTCAACGGCGTCAATTACGTGCTGAAGGTCGAGCCCTGGTGGCCGCTTTCATTCGTGCTGCGCGACCAGTTGGGCTTCTTCGGAACGAAGGTCGGCTGCGACTACGGCAACTGCGGCACCTGCACCATCCTGGCTGACGGCGTCCCCGTTTTCTCCTGCCTGATGCTGGCTATCGAATGCGAAGGGAAGGAAATCAAAACGGTTGAGTCCCTTTCCAACGGCATCAACCTCAGCCCGCTGCAGCAGAAAATGTATGACCACGAAGGTTTCCAGTGCGGCTACTGCACGCCCGGCGTGCTGATGGCGGGAACGGCCCTGCTGGCCGAGAAAGCCAACCCCACCGCCGATGATGTGCGCGAAGCACTGGCCGGACATCTTTGTTTCTGCGGCAACTTCCTGAAGACCGTCGAAACGATACAGGGAGGAGTATAAAATGGCACTTCCAGCAATGAATGTACTGGGTAAACTTGAAAATCACGACAAGACAGCCTACGCGGTTGTCACCGGCAAAGCCGATTTCGCCGCTGACCGCCTGCCCGGGCGTAAATGGTACGGCGCGGTCAAGTGCTCGACCATCATGCGCGGCAACATCAAGAGCATCGACAAATCAGCTGCGGAAGCATTGCCCGGCGTCAAAGCCGTCATCACCTATGCGGAATGCCCGCTCTGGACGCAGGGCATCTTCCAGTGGGGACAGGAAGTAGCCGGCGTGGTAGCCGACAACTGGTTCACCGCCGTGCGCGCTACCGAACTTATCAAAGTGGAGTACGATGTGCTGCCCGGCATCTTCGACCCGGATGCGGCTATGGCCCCCGGCGCTCCCCTCTCCGGCGTGCGCGTTGACACCAACTTCACCACCGCCTCCACCACCCGCGGCGAGGGCGGCGCGGCCGGCCTGGCCAAGGCCGAGATTCAGGTCGAATCCGTCACCGGCTGGTCCACTACCTATGCCCACAACGAACTTGAGCCGCATCAGGCGCTGGCCTGGTGGGTGGGGGATGACTGCTATATCTGGTATCCTTCCCAGCACACCCACGGCACCAAGAACGCGGTGGTCAACGCCCTGGGCGTAGCCTCCGATAAAATCCACGGTTACACCCATTTCACCGGCGGCGGCCACGGCGGCAAGACCGGCGAGAACGGCGCCGCGGTAGCGGCCATCATGTCCAAGGCGGTCAACGGCTACCCGGTGCTCTTCGCCAACAGCCGCCATGACAACATGCTGACCCGCGCCCGCCAATTCGCCATGAAATCCAACATCAAAATCGGTGCCAAAAATGACGGCACTTTCACCGGCGTTGATGCCAAGTTCTTCGGCGACGGCGGCCGCAATGCCGGCGCCCCCATCGCCAACGCCCACTTCGGGTTGAGGACCACCTACACCATCCCCGACGCCACCTTCGACCGCACCACCATCAACACCAACACCCCCATGCGCACCTACTGGCGCTGCGTCAACGACCCGCCCGGATGCCAGGCCTACGACGAGGCTATTGACAGGCTGGCCACCGCGCTGGATATGGACCCCTACCAGCTTCGCATGAAGAATATGCGCCTGGAAACCCAGCCCGACCAGGAATCCCCCAACCGCTACTGGGGCGGCTACAATGTTAAAGAACAGTTCGAGTGGCTGCACCAGGCATCGGGCTATGCCAGCAAATGGCATAAACCCGGCCAGCGCACACTGCCCGACGGCAGGCTGCACGGCATTTCCATCACCGGCCATCTTGACAGCCACGGGTCCGTCGGCGGCGGCAGCCGCGGCGGCATCGTCAAGATGAACCCCGACGGCACCTGCCAGGTCAACGTGGGCGGCGCCCGCGGCTGCGAGGGAGGCCCCACCATGTGCTGCCACGTGGTAGCCGAAACGCTCGGCCTCAAGTACGAAGATGTCGGCCTGGGTGAATGGGGCGACACCACCACCACCCTCGACGCCGGCATCCAGGCCGGCTCAGGCTTTACCGGCGGCGCCGGCTCAGCTTTCTACAACGCGGCCGTGGATGCCCGCAACAAGGTCTTCGCCGCCGCCATCACCAAGACCGGGCTCAAGGAAATCACCGGCATCAGCGTTGCCGACCTGGAAGCGAAAAACAGTGAAATCATCTACAAAAACGACCCCACCAAGAAAATCACCTACCGCCAGGCCATGAGCGGCACCGCGCCTATCGCCGGCGCTTCCGCCGGCTGGAACGGCGCTGCAGTCGGCGGCGTGGGCGCCGACGGGCGAGGCGTAGGCGGTGCCCAGGTGGCCAAGGGCAGCCACATCACCGTCGGCCAAAACGTGAATACCAACGGCAGTTCCTCTGCCTGCGCTGAGGTAGCGGTTGACCCCGATACCGGCGAGGTGGAAATCCTGGGTTACTGGAACGCCGTGGACACCGGCCGCACCGTCTTCAAACAGGGCACGCTTAAAGAGATGGGCTCGGGCATCGAGCTGCAAATCAGCCAGGGCCTTTTCATGGGCGATGTCTATGACGCGGCCACCGGCGCCTGCCTCAGCAGCCAGTACACCGAAAGCCAGTTCCCCACCTACAAGGACTTCAAGACCGAACGGTTCGCCATGAAGGACGTGGAGTCCAATGACGCCGCCGGGCCTTTCGGCGCTCACGGCATCGGCGAACCCTGCGTCTCGAACTACTCGGCCATCAAGTGCGCCATTTACAACGCCACCGGCAAGTGGGTTGACCCGGAAAAAGGCGCCATGAATCCGGACAGGGTCCTCAAGGCTCTGGGCAAGGCATAGGAGGATAGAAGATGAAAGACTTTACTCACGTTGATGCTACTACCGTAGCGGCCGCAGCCGCCGAACTGGCCAAAGGCAAGACCCAGGTCATCGCCGGCGGCACCGACATACTCACGTCCATGAAGGGCATGATTAGCCCGAACCTTCCCGATGTGCTGGTCAACATCAAGAAGATTCCGGGTTTGGCTTACATCAAGGAAGAGGGCGGCATGCTCAAAATCGGCGCCCTCACCACCCTCACCACCATCGCCAAGTCGAGCCTGGTGATGACCGGCTACACCGTGCTGGCCGAGGCTGCCAAGGCCACTGCCAGCCCTGAACTGCGCAACATGGGAACTATCGGCGGCAATATCTGCCAGCGCCCGCGCTGCATCTACTTCCGCAACGAGTTCAACAACTTCCCCTGCCTGCGCAAGAACCCCCAGGGGCTGTGCTACGCGCTGGCCGGCGTCAACCGCTACCACTCCATCTTCGGAGCGGTCAACGGCTGCGTGGCCGTCTGCCCGTCGGACACCGCCCCGGCACTGGTGGCACTCAAGGCCAAAATCGTCACCAATAAAAAGGTCTGGGAAGCGGCTGATTTCTTTGTCATCAGCGGCGAACAGATTAACAGCCTGGCTGCCGATGAAATCGTCACCGAAATCCAGGTTCCCACCCCGGCGGCCGGCAGCAAGAGTGCCTACCGCAAGTTCGCCTTCCGCAAATCCATCGACTTCCCGCTGGTAAGCGCGGCGGTGGTGGTGGGCGGCGGGGCTGCCTCCATCGTGCTGGGCGGGGTGCACAACTCCCCCAGAGTCGCCACCGCGGCTCAGTCTGCGGTCACCGGGGCTATCACCGAAGCCGTTGCCGAGGCGGCCGGCACTGCGGCCATTACCGGGGCGACCGCCCTGGCCCAGAACGGCTACAAGCGCCAGATAGCCAAGACCCTGGTCAAGAGGGCTCTGCTGGCGGTAGCCTAAAAACCGGACTTACTCCAACCACCCATCAAAAGCAGGAGGCCGCCAGCAGTGCAGGCGGCCTCCAGCGTTTCCGTGCTGATTTTAACCCCGGTCAGCGGTATTTATGAGATAATAACTTATGAGGGCGGGGTACCGCCTGGTGACTCCGGTCACAGCCGGAAACAGGTATCTGTGATACTATCAGGTAAAAGGAAGAAGGGTGAGGAGGGAAAAGATGTTCAAATTTAAATTGCAGAAAAAGCACCTGGCCTTTTTTACCATCGTGCCCCTGCTGGCTTCCACGGCTTTTATCCAGGTTCCCTGCCCGGTTTGCGACGGCTCGGGGCATGTTTCCAGCACCGGTATGGCCGGGGTTGAGGTCTCCAGCACCACGGTGACGGAACTAACCCGTTTCATGGCGGGATGCGACAGCTACCGCGTTTACCAGTATGAAATCACCGCCGTGCTGCAGAACCACGACAACTACCAGGAAGCGGCCGGGTATATACAATTCGTGCTAATCAACTCCAGCACCGCCCAGATTCTGGATACCCAGTACGGCGTAGCGGTGGTTCCCGCCCATACCACCGTTGAGTCCACTTTCACCGCCTATTTCCAGATTGTAGCGACGGTGGATATGCCCAATACCACCTCGGTGGGGGTCAAAATATTGGACGGCAACGTGCCGGACAAAGCCTGCGGCGGGACCGGCAAGGTGGCGCTCAACTCCTTCCTGCTTATTTCGAACCTGAAGGATAACTATATAGAAACCCAGCGCATGGCCAGGCCGTTCATACCGCCGCTGTGGATTGAAACCGAGGGACAGGCCGGCATCGACTACTAGAGCAATCGGGTGATAGGCAGGAGGCCGGGTGCATGGCACCCGGCCTCCTCATTTTCAATGCGCCGGCTATCAGTAGCCGCCGCTGACCGAGATAGCTTCCCCGGTAATATAGGCGCTTTCTTCGCCCGCCAGAAAGGCCACCAGCGCCGCCACTTCCTCCGGCCTGCCCAGGCGCTGCACGGGAATCTGGGCAAGGATGGAATCCATGATTTTAGGCGGAATATCCTTTATCATTTTGGTATCTATCATGCCCGGCGTGACGGCGTTGACGGTAACTCCCCTGGACGCCACCTCCACCGCCAGCGAGCGCGTGAAACCGATGATGCCGGCCTTGGAAGCTGAATAGTTGCACTTGCCGGTAAAACCCCGCAATCCGGTGATGGACGAGATATTGATGATACGCCCGAAATGCTGTTTGAGCATGCCCGGCAAAAAAGCATGGCTGAGCGTGAATAGCGATTTGAGGTTGACGTCTATGACATGGTCCCATTCAAGCTGGCTCATTTTGATGAACACATGGTCCTCCATCACCCCGGCATTGTTGACCAGTATATCCACATTTGAGAACTCGGCCAGCATCGATTGTGCCAGATGGTTGACCTCATCCCTGTCCAGCAGGTCACAGTGGTAGGCTTTTGAGTCCGGGTATCGTTCCAGCAGATGCGCCGGGTTGGGGTCGTGTTCATTGAAGGTATAGAGCACGCGGCAGCCTTCCCTCAACAGCCGCTCTGCCACAGCGGTGCCGATGCCGCCGTTGCCCCCGGTTACGAACGCTGTCCTCATGACGGGTTATCCTCCTCGAAACACTCGCTGGCAAGCTCTTCTCTGGACACAGGTACCAGTTTTACGCTAAACACCTCCGAAAAGGCATCCTGGATGCGCTGGTTGGCCTCCGCAATGGAAACGGCGCGGCCCAGTTCGCGTTCAATCGAGGTGGCTGTGCGGCCTGGCAGGCCGCACAGGTTGATGACTTTGAATGCCTCCAGGTCCGGGTTCACGTTAAGCGACAGCCCGTGCATGCTGACGCCGTGGCTGTAACGCAAACCGATGGCCACCATCTGCCTGCCAGCCACCCAGATGCCGGGGTGGTCTCCCCTTTCGCCGGCGATACCATAGCCGGCCAGCACGCGCAGGCTCATATCCTCAAGCTGCCCGATGTAGGCGCGCGCTCCGCGCATCCTCAAATTGACGACGGGATGCACCACCAGTTGCCCCGGGCAATTGAAGGTGGCGTCTCCGCCGCGGTCGGAGTCGTAATAAGCGATGCCCCTGCGCTCCAGTCCTTCCGGCGGCAGCAGCACGCTTTCCTTGCTGCCGAATTTTCCCAGTGTGATGGTGGGAGGATGTTCGAAAATGAGCAGCGTATCGCTTATTTTTTCTTCGAACCGGAGCTTGAGCAGGCGGTGCTCGAACTCCATCGCGTCAGGGAAGGAAACAAGCCCCAACTGGCCGACCCGGCAGATAACGGGCGCCCCTTCCCCATTTTCAGTTTTGATCATCGGCTATACTCGCAAAGATGGCTTGAGACACCCTGAGAACGGTTATCTCCAAGCAAAAACATCCAGGCAAAAAACCCCGGCTATATGCGTTTTATCGCCTTTATTCGTTCAAGATGTTACCCGAATCATCTACCGGTGTCAACGCACATCGCAACGGCCGGACAGGAAAAATGCGGGCATTTAGGTTAAACTAAGGGATGCCGCGCGGGCCGGCCACTGCGGCTGCGCGGGGAATCCCTCGAAGCGGGAGATATATGGGAAGTCACAACCGGGTTTCAAACCGCAGGGTAGTCATCACCGGCCTGGGCATCGTCAGCCC
>CAZPAL010000021.1:11346-13116 GCA_964584525.1 uncultured Dehalococcoidales bacterium
TGCGGCAAGACCACCCTGCTGCGGTTGATGTCCGGCCTCGATACGCCAAGCACCTGGCAGGCGCTCGTCGCCGGCCGTTCCGGCATCGGCCCCATCACCAGGTTCGATGCCAGCCGGTTCGAGACGCGCATCGCGGGTGAGGTCAAAGGCTTCAACCCGGCGGATTTCATGAGCCCCAGGCAGGCCAGACGCATGGACCGCTTCGCCCAGCTGGCAGTGGCTGCCGCCGGGCAGGCGCTGGCGCAATCCAGGCTGAAAATTGACGGTTCCACCGAAAACACCACCGGTGTCGTCCTCGGCAGCGGGCTGGGCGGAGTGGACACCTTCTACGAGCAGGCCAGGGTGCTGATGGATAAGGGACCGGACAGGCTCAGCCCCTTCACCATGCCCATGATGACGGTGGATATGGCCGCCGCGCAGGTTTCCATCGCGCTGGGTTTGAAAGGCCCCAATTTCGTCATCTCTTCCGCCTGTTCTTCGGGAACGGACGCCGTCGGCCTGGCCTTCGGGCTCCTCCGAAGCGGTGAACTTGACGTCATTATGGCCGGCGGCACGGATGCCGGCGTTCACCCGGTATGCGTGGCTGGCTACAGCGCTCTCAAAGCGCTCTCAACCCGCAATGAAAACCCCGAGACCGCCTCAAGGCCTTTCGACGCCACGCGTGACGGTTTCATCATATCGGAGGGTTCAGCCGTGCTGGTGCTGGAGAACCTGGAACACGCGCTGGCACGCGGGGCTGCCGTCATTGCCGAGGTGGCGGGGTACAGCGCCACTTCCGACGCCGACCATATCACCCATCCCTCCGACAGCGGCGAAGGGGGAATCAGGGTCATCAGGCAGGCCCTGGCAGGGGCCGGCATGCTTCCCGCTGATATCGATTACATCAACGCCCACGGCACTTCCACGCCTATCAACGACAGGATGGAAACCGCCGCCGTCAAGAGTGTTTTCGGAGACCACGCTTACCGGGTGCCTATAAGCTCGACCAAATCCATGACCGGGCACCTCATCGGGGCGGCCGGGGCGCTGGAGGCGGCTATCTGCGCCCTGGTCATTCAACAAGGCTGCATCCCTCCCACCATCAACCTGACCCACCCCGACCCCGACTGCGACCTGGACTACGTGCCAGGCGAGGCCAGGAAGGCCGCCGTCAACGCCGCCCTTTCCAATTCTTTCGGCTTCGGCGGGCGCAACTCGGCGCTGGTGCTGCGCCGCTTCAGGGATGATACCAGCCTACAGGACAAGGAACAGAATGTTTAACGAGCCACTGGAAAAGCCAGCCGAAACACCCCGGGAGGACGCCCCTGCCGGGAACAGGCTCCCGCAGGAACTGCCGGTCTGGTTCAAGCAGAAGATACCCCGCGCCGGTGAAACGGCCGGCGTGGAGCGGCTGCTGCGCGAACTGGGGCTGCACACCGTCTGCGACGGCGCGCGCTGCCCCAACCGCGGTTACTGCTATTCTCATGGAACTGCTACCTTCATGATAATGGGGGATTCGTGCACCCGCCGCTGCACCTTTTGCGCGGTCGGCAAGGGCGCCCCGCTCCCGCTTGACCCGCAGGAACCGGCCCACATCGCCGAGGCCGTGCGGCGGCTGGATTTGAACTATGTGGTAATCACTTCCGTTACCCGTGACGACCTTCCCGATGGAGGCGCGGCCCATTTCGCGCAGACGATAACAATGCTGCGCCGGACGCTGCCCGAACTGAGAGTTGAAGTGCTCGTCCCCGATTTCAAGGGTGACGAGGCGGCTGTGGAAACAGTTATGTC
>CAZPAL010000022.1:0-12652 GCA_964584525.1 uncultured Dehalococcoidales bacterium
GGCGGCAATCTCGGGGTACTGTTTGAGAATCAAATCCACGTCAGCTTTGTGTATGCCAAACAGCACCACCCGCCCCATAGCCTGGACGCTGGCGGGAGCAACTCCGTGGTCAAAGATGGGCACATCGTTGAAAAAATCACCGGGACGCATCAGGGAAATAATCTGGTCCTTGCCCTCGGCTGAGGTTTTGAAGATTTTAACCACGCCCTCCGCCACGAAGTAGAGCGAGTCCGCCTGGGCGCCTTCGTTGAACACCATCTCGTCTCGTTCGAGGCGCTTCTCAAAAACGCGGGGTAGTATGGTATCCAGTTTAAGCGGGCTTACGCCGGCAAACATGACGGAACTGGACAATATCTCTTTTTTTTCTGCCATGAGAGCTCTTCGACTAGCGGTTTTTAGCGGCCATCCTGAGCGCCAAATTGATGAGCGTGCGCGTTGGAATGCCGGTGGCGCCTTTTACCTGATAACGCTGGTCTTTTTCAGCCCCGTCGACACCGGCTATATCCAGGTGTACCCAGGGCCGGTCACCGCTGAACTCGGAGAGAAACATGGCCGCCGTTATCGAACCGGCCGGCCGCCCCCCCACGTTCTTCATATCGGCTATATCGCTCTTGTATTGTTCGCGGTATTCTTCGAACATCGGCATCTGCCAGGTCTTTTCCCCGGCGTCGGCAGCGGCTTTAACGACCTGTCCCATGAAAGGCTGGTTATTGCTATAGCTGGCGCTGCACACGTGACCGAGCGCGATGACGCAAGCCCCGGTTAAGGTGGCGATGTCAATCACGTGTTCGGCTTTGATGACTGAGTCCACATAACTCAGAGCGTCCGCCAGCGTCAAACGGCCTTCGGCGTCGGTGGAGATGACTTCGATGGTTTTCCCGTTCATGGCTTTGACAACATCCCCGGGCTTGTAGGCGCGCCCGCCGGGCATGTTCTCCACCGCGGCTACCACCGCCATTACGTTGATTTCGGGCGCCAGTTGAGCGATACCGGAAATGGCTGCCAGCACGGATGCCCCTCCGGCCATATCGGCTTTCATTTCCTCCATCTTGTCGGCAGGTTTTATCGAAATACCGCCGGTATCGAAAGTGACGCCCTTGCCCACCAGCGCCAAGTCAACCCCTGTTGACCTTCGCCCTTGGTAGCTCAAAATGATAAATTTAGGAGGATTGGCGCTGCCCTGGCTCACACCCAGCGCGGCTCCCATGCCAAGTTTGTGCATCTCCTCTTTTTCCAGTACCTTCAATTCAAGCCCGTAACGCCCGGCGATGCCGGCTGCCGTTTCTGCCATTGTCGCGGGCGTCATGGCGTTGGACGGCTCATTCACCATATCACGTGCCATGTTGGCTGCCTGAGCCAGTATCAACCCCTTTTTGATGCCTCTATTGAGGCGAATCACTTCCGGGCGAGTGGGCGCGAGAATGGTGACAGCCTTGATTTCACGGGAATCCGCTTTGGCGGTGAGATATTTGCGAAAGGTGTAAAGGCCCATGACGGCGCCTTCGGCCATAGCCTGGCCGAAATCCTCCGGGGAAACCTCTTTACTGGCTGCGTCCGGGAAAATCAAGCTGATAGACTCGATGTTACGCCGTCGCAGCGCCCGGGCGGTTTCGCCGGCAACCCGCCGCCAGCCCTCGGCGTCCATTTCCTTTTGCTTGCCTGCTCCTGCAATTACCAGTTGGGGGTAAGGGAGCCGCCCCAGCGTATCGATGATGTTTACTTCGCCGCTTTTACCCTTGATTACGCCTTTTTTCAAAAGCACGCTGATGACACCTTCAAGGACTCCGTCCAGCGCCTGAAGCGTGCCGGCCGGCTTGCGTGTGCCCTCGAAGCAGAAGACGGTCAGGGCTTCCGTATCAACGTTGTTGATGTCTCCCTTGCTTGCCTTGATATTCATGTGCCTCACCTCAATAAAAACCTATTGTATATATCATAATCCGGACAAATTTGCACGTCGCGCCGCCGGCCGCCCGGCGTGGTCGTGCAGTAAAATATTATTTACGTAAGGCATGTTTTTGCCGTATATAACCTTTCATGCCATCCGGGCGAGTCGATGCTAACAGCGGGTGGTGGTTATCCCCAGTTCCTTTTCCACGATTTTCATGGCACAGTATTTCCCGCACATTGAGCAGGCTTCGCTGCTCGTTGCGTGACGCGCATGAACCTTTTCAAATTGTACCGGGTCCAGCGCATAGCTGGCCTGGGCTTGCCAGTCCAGCTTCTTGCGGGCGATTGACATCTTGCGGTCTCGTTCGGCCGCTCCCGGCACTCCTCGGGCAATGTCGGCCGCGTGAGCCGCGATGCGGGAAGCCATGATGCCCTCTCGAACGTCTTCCAGGTCAGGCAGCGAAAGATGCTCGGCCGGCGTCACATAGCACAGGAAATCCGCTCCGGCGGCAGCGGCGATAGCCCCTCCGATAGCTCCGGTGATGTGGTCGTATCCGGCCGCGATATCCGTTACCAGCGGGCCCAGCACGTAAAATGGAGCGTCCTGACACAGGCTTTTCTGCAGCTTGACGTTGGCCTCGATATGGCCCAGCGGCAGGTGGCCGGGTCCTTCGACCATAGTCTGCACGCCGGCCTGACGCGCACGCTGCACCAGTTCCCCCAGCGTCACCAGTTCCTCAACCTGGGCGCGGTCGGTGGCATCCGCCTGGCATCCCGGCCTGAGACCGTCACCCAGGCTGAGGGTGACATCATATTTGAGCGCTGTTTCCAGTAGCCGGTCAAAATACTCATATAGGGGATTCTCCCGCTGATTATGGAGCATCCAGCCCATCAGGAAAGCTCCCCCGCGCGAAACCACATCCGCCACCCGCCCTTGTTGTTTAAGCAATGCGATGGCCCGCTGCGTAACGCCGCAGTGGACGGTTATAAAATCAACTCCATCCCGGCAGTGATCTTCGATGCTCTGAAAAAGCCCTTCGACGCTCATAGCCACCACGGCGTTATAGGACGACATTGATTCTACCATCGCCTGGTATATGGGTACCGTGCCCAGCGGGATAGGACATATAGACAGAAGCGACCGGCGAATACCGGTAAGGTCACCGCCGGTGCTGAGGTCCATGACGGCGTCCGCCCCGGCCTCCAGCACTACCTGGAGTTTCGCCAGTTCGGTTTTCTCGTCCCCGAAATCGGATGAGGTGCCGATGTTGGCATTGACCTTGGTGCGCAGCCCTTTGCCGATGCCGCATGGAACCAGGTTTCGATGGTGGATGTTGGCGGGAATCACCACCGAGCCCAGAGAGATGTTTTCAAGCAGCACGCCTGGTTCGATACCTTCGCTCCGCGCTACCTGTTCCATGGCTGGACTGAGGACACCTTTTTGAGCCATTTCTATTTGTGTATTCATCTTATCTCCAATAAAAAACGAAAACCAGGCTCCGGCAAACCTGGTACAGGTCCTCCGCTTGCCTCCGCTCGCATTATCGAGTTCAGGTTCCAGGGGTTGCCCGCCTCACGCGGGCTCTCAGCCTTAGGCACCCCCAGCGGTCTATTTAATTACATTAAATATATCACAGGCACGAAGGTCAAGTAAAATGTTATAATCATGCGGTGGTCGCTGATAACGTTTTGGGATTTGTATCAGGCTGCGCCGCGCTCGGTTTTACCCCGGGGGCAGGACAGTTAACGCGGTTCGAAACCTACTATTCGGAACTTCAGCAGTGGAACAGCCGCATCAACCTCACCTCCATTTCCGGCCGTGAAGAGACCTACATCAAGCATTTCCTGGATTCTTTGACGCTCCTGCCGGTTCTGCGTGATTTGCCGCCAGGCGGCAGTTTGCTGGACATCGGCAGCGGAGCCGGCTTTCCGGGATTGCCGCTTAAAATCATTTCAAGCGATATCAAACTAACTTTGCTGGAGGCTACCGCCAAGAAAGTCCGGTTCCTGGAGCATATAGTTCGGGTACTGAGCTTGACGGGTGTGGAAGTGATTCACGGCCGAGCAGAGGAACTCGCCCGCCTGAACCCGCGCCGGGAAGGCTATGATGTAGTGACCGCGCGTGCGCTGGCTGCGCTGCCTGCCCTGGCCGAACTGGCTTTACCGATGTGCCGTTCGGGAGGCGTTTTCATTGCCATGAAAAAGGGAGACATTGAGGCGGAGATAGCCGCCGCAGCCCGGGCCGTCCGGCTGATGGGAGGAGCACTGGAGCGCCGGGTCAATGTTGGCCTGCCGGGGCTGGATGACGGACGCAGTCTCATAATTTATCAAAAGCGCAGTCCGACTCCCGCGGCATACCCGCGCCGCAGCGGCCTGCCAGCCAGAACCCCCTTGCTTTAGCGTTATTTACTTCGTTTCCCCTCCCAGAGTAAAATAATTGAAGGATAACTAAATTGCCATCTGAAAAGAAACCCTTCCGGGAACCCGAATCCGGTGTCGAATCGAACACCGAGCTGATGGCGCTATTAGACAAGCTGCCTCCCGGCATACGCCAACCTTTGCTCGCTCATCCGGATGTTGAGGTTTTGCTTGAAGTAGTGACCGACCTGGGACGCGCCCCGCTGGCGCGGTTTCCGCACACTGAGATAGAAATTACCAGCCAGGAAGTCACCTTCGAAGATATAGATTATGTCACCTCGCGTATCAGTGAATTCGGCGATGACAACCGTTCCGGCATCGCCAGGACACTGCACCGCATTTCGGCTATCCGCAACCGCAGCGGGCGCATCGTGGGCCTCACCTGCCGGGTGGGCCGCGCTGTTTTAGGCACGGTGAAGATTATCGAAGACTTGGTCAATTCCGGTAAAAGCATCCTCTTGATGGGGCGTCCCGGAATCGGCAAGACCACCATGCTGCGGGAAGCTGCGCGTGTCCTTTCCAAGGAAGCGGGCAAACGCGTCATCATCGTGGACACCTCTAATGAAATCGCCGGGGACGGCGACATCCCCCACCCGTCCATCGGCCGCGCCCGCCGCATGCAGGTCAGCGCCACCGCCCAGCAGCACGCGGTCATGATAGAAGCTGTCGAGAACCACATGCCCGAGGTCATCATCATTGATGAAATAGGTACGGAACTGGAGGCGCTGGCGGCGCGCACCATCGCCGAAAGAGGGGTACAGCTCATCGGCACCGCCCACGGCAACAGCCTTGAAAACTTGATGATAAATCCCACCCTCTCCGACCTTGTCGGCGGCATCCAGGCGGTGACGCTGGGAGACGAAGAAGCCAAGCGCCGGGGGACACAGAAAACCATATTAGAGAGAAAATCACCTCCAACTTTCGACATCATCGTGGAAATTCAAGACCGTTACCGCGTGGCCGTGCATGCCGACGCCGCCGAGGCGGTGGACGCCAGCCTGCGCGGTCAACCCGCCGACACTGAGATACGTTCGCTCGAGAACGGCGAGGTAAGCATCATCCGGCAGGAAGTGCCCAAGCCGCTCAAGGACGCCACTCCCTCCCGCACGCTGCCAAGGCAAAAAGACGCGCCCAGGATGTATCTTTTCGGCATCAACCGCGGGAGGCTGGAACAGACAGCGACGGAATTGAACGTCAACCTGGTTATTACCGATAACCTCAGGGACGCCGACATGCTGGTTACTTCCAAGGCCTATTTCAGGCGCAAACCGCAGAAAGTACGCGAGGCCGAAGCCTCCAACCTGCCCATCTATGTACTGCGCAACCCCAACCCGGCGCAAATCCACCATATGCTGGCCACGCTTTACCCTCAGGCTGTGGGGAAGGAAAACCGTCAGGAAATGGAAAAACAGGCGGCTTTCGAACAGGCTCTTAAAGAAGCAGAAGCCGCAGCTGCTGAAGCCGGGAGCGGCGATATTCCGGTGGAACTTACTCCCCAGGTGGCCTACATCCGGCGGCTTCAGCACCTGATTGCCGAGAAAAACAAACTTTCCTCCAGAAGTTCGGGGCGCGAACCGAACCGCCGCGTCAGTATCTACCGGGACAGATAGCCATGGGCTTCTTTATTACCCTTGAGGGAGGAGAGAGATGCGGCAAGAGCTATCATTCCAGCGTGCTGCTGCGTCGTTTGGCCAGGCATGGTGTCCCCGCGCTATTGACCCACGAACCCGGTGGCACCGCTCTGGGCGAGAACATCTGCCGCTGGCTGAAATGGAAAGACGACAGCCCGCTCAGCCCGATGACCGAACTTTTGCTTTTCAACGCCTCGCGCAGTCATTTGATAGACACCGTCATCCGCCCGGCGCTCGCCCAGGGCAAGGTGGTGGTCTGTGACCGTTTCACGGATTCCACGCTGGCTTACCAGGGATATGGGAGGGGCCTGGATATCGAACTGGTCAAGGCTGCCAACCGGCTGGCCAGCGGAGGCCTGGCGCCGGACTTGACGGTGCTGCTGGATGTGCCTCCCGAGCGCGCCATGACCCGCCGTCAGGGAGAGGTTGAAGACCGCTTTGAAAAAGAGGCTCCGGCCTTCCACCGCAGGGTTTATGAGGGTTACCAGACACTTGCCCGGCAGGAGCCGGGACGCTGGCTGGTGGTGGATGCCGGCCTGGAGAAAAAAAAGGTGGCCGGGCTTATCTGGGAAAGGGTGAGCCGCCTGCTGGCTCTGCCTGCGCACTGAGATGGCGTCTAAAAAAGTAGCGGTGGCTCTCAGTGGCGGCGTTGACTCTGCTGTCACCGCAGCCATCCTGTTGAACCAGGGGTACGATGTCAGCGCCGTCACGCTGCGCCTGCTTCCAGAAACGATGGCCGTAAGCGAGCACCCCCGATTAATTGCCAGGCATTTGGGCATCTCGCACACCGTGCTTGACTTAAGCGCTGAATTTGATTCGGCGGTTATCGAACCCTTTTGCCGCGCCTACGCCTCCGGCCAGACTCCCAACCCCTGCGTGGTCTGCAACCAAGAGATAAAATTCGGAGCCTTGCTGTCTTACGTGCAGCAGTCCGGGTACGACTATCTGGCCACCGGGCATTACGCCCGCCTGGACTCAGCCGGCGGGAAGGTGCGGCTGTTGAAGGGAATTGATCAAGCCAAAGACCAGTCCTATTTCCTCCATGCCCTGGGGCAGCCGCAGCTTTCTGCGCTGTTATTCCCACTGGGTATGTACCTGAAACGCGACGTGTACCGGATGGCTCAGAAAGCGGGGTTGGAGGGCGTTGTGCAATCAAGGGAAAGCCAGGACGTTTGCTTTGTTCCAGGCGGCGATTACAGCAGGCTGGCCGCCCGCTACTCCCCGGCGTCAGGTGACATCGTTGATGCCCGGGGGCATGTATTAGGCCGGCATGAGGGTATTTTCCGCTACACGCTGGGGCAGCGGCAGGGCCTGGGTATCTCTTCGGCGCGCCGTCTTTATGTACTAGAAATAGATGCGGCCCTGAACCGCATCATTGTTGGGGAGAAAGAGGAACTTTTCACAAATGAAATCAGTGCCCATAGCCTGACCTGGACTGCGGGAGAAATACCTTCTGATTTAACGGGTATCAGCGTCAGGGTGCGTTCGCAGGCGACTGAAACCCCGGTGCAGGCCGTAATATGCGGCGAAAACGCCCATATTCGACTGGCGTCGCCCCAGTGGGCGGTAACTCCCGGCCAGTCAGTGGTTTTTTACCTCGGGGACGAGGTGCTGGGGGGTGGTATAATATCCGCAACCAGGCCGGGGGAACGGTGCTGATGGTTGATTATCAACCCTCTTTCAAAGAAGAACGGAAATTTATCAAGAGCGGCTTGCGCCTGGTGGCAGGTGTGGATGAAGTCGGACGAGGTTGCCTGGCCGGCCCGGTGATAGCCGCGGCAGTAATTTTGCCGTGCTCCCGTCGCGTGGCCTGGATAAGCGGCGTGCGAGACAGCAAGCTTCTAAGCTCTGCTCGGCGGGAATATATTTTTGAAGTTATCAGGCAGAAAGCTGTTGCCATAGCTACCGGTATCGTCTGGCAGGATGCCATTGATACCCTCGGTATCGCCGTGGCTTCGCGGCTGGCTATGAAACAGGCGGTTGACGGGTTACATCCCGCCCCGGACGGCCTGCTGGTAGACTATTTCAAGCTACCCGAGGTGGAGTTGCCTCAGAATAACGTTGTGCACGGGGACGGGTTATGCTTTTCCATCGCCTGCGCTTCCATCATCGCCAAGGTGACCCGTGACCGGCTGATGCGGACGCTGGATAAGGAGTATCAGGGTTACGGGCTAGCTAAACATAAAGGCTATGCCACGCGCGAACACTGCGCCGCCCTGGAAAAGCTGGGGTTGGCACCCATCCACCGCCGTTCATTCTGCGGGTTCGTCCCCATGCGCATGGAGACCGGGGTTGAGTAACCAGGAAACCGGGCGGCTGGGTGAAAAACTGGCCTCCGCCTACCTTCGCCAACACGGCTACAAGATTTTTGAAACCAATTACCGCTGCGCGCACGGGGAAATAGATATTCTTGCCAGGCAAAAGCACACCCTGGTCTTCGTTGAAGTGAAATGCCGCCGCAATCGTGATTTCGGGTTACCGGTGGAAGCGGTCACCGCCGCAAAACAGAAAAAGATGGTGGCAGCCGCCTGTTATTATCTACAAACCCATCCTCAGGAAAAAGACAACTGGCGCATTGACGTTGTCAGCATCGAGTTGGACCAAAACAACCAACCCTTCGAAATCAGCGTCATCGAAAACGCCGTCGGCGGCTAGGGTGGCCGGATTTCTCTTTGTAGCCCTGATTATGCTAAAATCAGCGTTCAAAGCAGATGAAAACGACGCTCAACCGAGATGTTCTGCGCATTATCGATGCCAATCTGAACCGACTTGGCGAAGCCCTGCGCTTTCTGGAAGAAATTGCCAGATATGCGCTGGATGACAAAATTCTCAGCGCCGGCATAAAGGCTTTACGCCACCGCTCAGCCGTGCCGGATATGGAGCTAAAAGCCGGTCTGCTTGCCTCCCGCGATGCGCAGAACGATGTCGGTTTCGACAAAACGCAACCACCTGCACGCGGCCTACCGGAAGCCGCCACCGCCAACGCGCGCCGGGCCGAGGAATCTTTGCGGGTGCTGGAGGAACTGGCTAAATTGCCAGGCAGCGGATTGGACGCCGCTCTGTTCCAGGAGACGCGCTTCCAGCTTTACAGCCTGGAAGCATTTCTCATGTCCAGGTTGCTGCGCTATAGAGTAGCCGCGCGCATCAGCGGGCTCTATGCCGTTCTCGATACCTCACTGCTGGCCGGCAGGGACCCGGTCGCCATGGCGGATAAAATACTTGAAGGCGGCGCCGGCATACTGCAACTGCGCGATAAAACCAGCTTGAAAAGAGAGCTTTTACTCCTGGCCGGGACGCTGGTGGAACTCTGCCGCCGCCACGAGGCACTTTTTATAGTCAACGACCATCTTGACATCGCCCTGGCCGCCGATGCGGACGGCGTGCATTTAGGACAACAGGACATGCCGGTTAAGGCGGCGCGCAGACTGCTGCGCGTGGATAAAATCATTGGCTGTTCGGTGGAAAACGAAGCTCAAGCCCGGCAGGCTCAAGCGGACGGCGCGGACTATCTAGCGGTGGGCGCCATGTTCCCAACATCAACCAAAGCGGAGTGCCCGGTGACGGGGCCGGTAACGGCGGCTGCTATCAAGAAAACAGTTGGCCTGCCGCTGGTAGCCATCGGCGGCATCAACGAGCAAAATCTGGCGGAAGCGCTGGCTACCGGCGCGGACAGTGTCGCCTGTATTTCTGCTATACTGTGCTGCGATTCGCCGGGGGCGGCTGCCCGACGGCTGGCGGAGCGCGTGAAGGAGTGCCGTGAGCAGGCTGACTGATAACCTGGAGCGGATTTCAGATACAATCAGGCAGGATTTTACCGCCCAGGACGGGGCGCGTGAAAAGGTGCTGCCCATGTCCCGCGAAGTCATCCGTTACGCCTCCAACACCATCCGTGCCATTCACCGCCAGGAGTTGGATGAAGCGGCGCGCCTGCTGTCCGAAGCCCGTCACCTGCTGGGGGAAATACGAACTTACCTCGATAGCTGCCACGACCTGCAGAACACCCATTTTTTCTGGGATGCCCAGAAAGAATACGCCGAAGCCAGCCTGGTACTAAGCTTGGTCAAACGCACCGCGCTGCCCTCACCGGCGGAGCTGGGCGTGGATAACGCCGCCTATCTCAACGGCATGGGTGAAGCCGCCAACGAACTGCGGCGTTACCTTTTGGACGGGCTGCGTCGTGACGACTTCTCCCGCGGTGAAGAACTCCTTTCGGCAATGGACGATATATACAATGTGCTGGTCACTATGGATTTCCCGGACGGCATCACCGGCGGTCTGCGCCGCACCACGGATATCTTGCGCTCCGTGATGGAGAAAACCCGCAGCGACATCACCCTCTCCGTGCAGCAAAAAAAGCTGGAAACCATGCTGGACGCTTTTAATAACCAAACACAGCAATAAATAATTGAAGGAGGTAGTTATTTGGATCCTATTTTAATTGCAATTTTGTGTGGCGCGGCGGGGTTGCTGCTGGCCGGCTTGCTGGCCATGTGGGTGCTCAAGCAGCCCCAAGGTCCCGCCAAGGTGCAGGAAATCGCCCAATCCATCAAACTGGGCGCAACGGCCTTCCTGGGCCGTGAATACCGCATCATGGGCATCTTCGCCGCAGTGGTGTTTCTGATTTTGGGCTTTATTCCTGTTCTGGGGTGGAAGGTGGCCGGCACCTTCCTTTTCGGCGCGCTCACCTCCGGCCTGGCAGGTTATATCGGTATGAGCATCGCCGTGCGCTCCAATTCGCGCACCGCTGCCGCCGCCGAGAAAAGCCTTAACCAAGGCCTCAAGGTTTCCTTCCGCGCCGGCGCGGTGATGGGCCTTTGCGTGGTCAGCATCGGTATTTTAGGGCTCAGCATCATCTTCTTGACCTTCTCAAACGACCCTGCCTTTCTAAAAATCATTCCAGCCTTCGGTTTCGGCGCTTCATTGGTAGCCATCTTCGCACGCGTGGGCGGCGGCATCTTTACCAAGGCCGCCGATACCGGCGCCGACATCGTGGGTAAAGTAGAAAAAGGCATACCCGAAGACGACCCGCGCAATGCCGCCGTCATCGCGGATTTCGTGGGTGACAACGTCGGCGATGTGGCTGGCATGGGCGCCGACCTTTATGAATCCTATGTAGATTCAATCATCGCAACTGTTTCCCTGGGCACCATCGCTGTGTTCTCGCCCAACCTCAGCCGCCTGCTGGTACCGGACATGGATACCGCCTGGCACCTGCCCATGCTCATCGCGGCGGCCGGCATCATCGCCTCCATCATCGGCATCTTCCTGGTGCGGGTAGGCGAAAAACTGCAGATGAAAGCCCTGCTCAACGCGCTGCGGCGCGGCACCTGGGCGGCTTCACTGCTGGCCGTCGCTTTTTCCTGGCTCATCGTATACCTGCTAAAAGTAGATATGGGGGTCTTCTGGGCTATCCTGAGCGGCCTGGTGGCCGGCGTGCTCATCGGGGAGAGCACCAACTACTTCACTTCCTATGTTTATAAACCAACCCTCGGCATCGCCCGTTCATCCCAGACCGGGGCTGCCACCACCATCATCAGCGGTTTCGCCAACGGCCTCATGAGTACGCTCCCACCGGTCATCATCGTAGCAGTGGCCATTATCCTGGCTTACAAATTCGCCGATATCTATGGCGTAGCCATCGCCGGCGTAGGTCTGCTCTCCACGCTCGGCATCCAGGATGCCACCGATGCCTACGGGCCGGTGGCCGATAATGCCGGCGGCATCGTCGAAATGTCCGGCCTGCCCCATGAAATCCGCGAGCGCACCGACGCCCTCGACTCACTGGGCAACACCACCGCCGCCACCGGCAAAGGCTTCGCCATCGGCTCGGCGGCCCTCACCGCCCTGGCGCTGCTGCTTTCTTACACCCAAGCGGTGGGTGTTACCGCCGCCTCGGTAAACCTGCTGGACGCGCGCGTCATCACCGGCCTTTTCCTGGGCGCGGCCCTCCCCGCTATTTTCTGCGCCCTGACCCTCAACGCTGTCGGCAAAACCGGTTTTTCCATCGTCAACGAAGTGCGCCGCCAGTTCAAGGAAATCCCGGGCCTGATGGAAGGCACCGGCAAGGCCGATTACGCCCGCTGCGTGGACATCTGCACCCGAGATTCCATTAAGCAGATGATGCTGCCGGGTTTAATCACGGTATTATCACCGGTTGTGATAGGTTTTGTGATTGGCCCCATCGGGTTGACCGGCTTCCTGGCCGGTTCCACCGTTACCGGTTTCATCCTGGCCATTACTTTCTCGAATGCCGGCGGTTCCTGGGACAACGCCAAGAAATGGGTTGAGACCGGGGCTTACGGCGGTAAGGGCTCGGATGCCCACAAAGCTACCGTCATCGGCGACACTGTGGGAGACCCCATGAAGGACACCGCCGGGCCTTCGATAAACATCATGATCAAGCTGGCTTCCATTATCGCCCTGGTGATGGCCCCGGTTATCGCCAACTTCGCGGGCCTGATTTAACTCTGGAGAAAAGGATTACCCCGGCGCTCGGCCCCGATGGTAGAAGCAGGGCCGTGCCCGGGGTAAATTATTGTCTCGTCCGGCAGTTTCATCATCACTTCTTTAATGCTGCGCATCAGCCCGGCGCCGTCACCTCCCGGTAAATCGGTGCGCCCTATGCTGCCGTTAAAAAGGCTGTCGCCGGTAAACAGGAATCCTTCACCCAGCAGTGAAATTCCACCCGGAGAGTGCCCCGGGGTGGCCAGCACCTT
>CAZPAL010000023.1:0-12591 GCA_964584525.1 uncultured Dehalococcoidales bacterium
GGCCATGGCTCCCGTTGACGGCCTGCTGCGCGACCTGCGCCTGAACACGGTCTGTGAGGGTGCGCGCTGCCCCAATATCGGGCGCTGCTTTGCCAGCGGAACGGCTACCTTCATGATAATGGGCAAGAACTGCACCCGTAACTGTACATTCTGCGCGGTGGAAAAGTGCCCTCCTTCCCCGCTCGAAGCCGATGAACCGCAGCGCGTCGTCGAGGCCGTGCGCCGGCTGGGGTTGAGTTATGTCGTTATCACCTCGGTGACCCGCGATGATCTGGCCGACGGCGGGGCCGGCCACTTCGTCCGCACCGTGCAGTTGTTGCGGCAGTCGCCGGGGGTCAGGGTCGAGGTGCTGATTCCAGATTTCAAAGGCGATGCCGGCGCGCTGACAGCAGTGGTCGAAGCAATACCCGATGTGCTGGCGCACAACCTGGAAACGGTGCCCCGCCTGTATGCCGAAGTGCGGCCCCAGGCCGTTTATCGCCGGTCGCTGGAATTGCTGGGGCGGGTCAAGCAAATAGACCCTTCCATGCTCACCAAGTCCGGCATCATGCTGGGTCTGGGGGAGACGGCGGAAGAAATAAGACAGGTGATGACCGACCTGCGGGGTGAGGGCTGCGACCTGCTGACACTCGGTCAGTACCTGCCCCCCAGCCGGCAGCACCATGAACTGGTGCGCTATGTCACCCCCGATGAATTCGCCGGGTACGAGGTGCTGGGGATGGAGATGGGGTTTCGGGGGGTGGCTTCCGCTCCGCTGGTACGCAGTTCCTTCCGGGCGGGCGAACTTTACGCAGCCGCGCTGGAGGGAGCCGCCCGCCGGCCCAAACACGCGGGCGGGGGTCAGATATGAAGGACGAGCTTGATCTGCACGGTATGAGCGTAGCCGAAATGCTGCCGGTCCTGGATGATTTCCTCTACCGGTCTTACCGGGCCGGGCTGGCGCGCGTGCGGGTGGTGCACGGCAAGGGAAGCGGGGTGCTCAGGCAGGAAGTCAGGCGCGTCCTCTCCACTCATGCCTTGGTGGTAGCTTTCCGCCCGGCTGACGGGCGCGACGGTGGCGATGGCGCCCTGGATGTCAATCTGGTTTGACAAGCGGCAGCCTGCACGCCATAATCTAAACGATAGTGATTACTGATAATTTGCGCCGTGAAACCCGGCAGCGCAGGGCTATCCTGAAGGTGCTGCATTCTACCGCTTCCCATCCTACCGCAGACTGGATTTATGCAGAGGTAAAGAAGACCCTGCCCCGTATCAGCAAGGGCACGGTTTACCGCAATCTCAAGGTCTTGCTGGAATCAGGTATGATATCGGAACTCAGAACCGACGGCGACAGGGTACGTTTCGAAGGCCGCCGCGATAGTCACTGTCATTTCGTCTGTCTCCACTGCGGCGACGTGCTGGACCTGGACGAGCCTCTCGATGCAGATATCGCCCGCCGCGTAGCCGACAAAACAGGCCTGCGCATATTGACCCAGCACCTGGAATTCAAGGGAGAATGCGATAAGTGCCTGACGGATGGGGCTGGCCCGAAAAGCGGAGTTTAACCGCCCGCGGGCGTAATTTATCCCGAGCGGAAACAGGCTTGCCGACATCGTGGAAAATGTTATGGTATAATAGCGCCCGGCATATTCTACACTAGCTTGCCATGCGGAGATTATTTGCGCTGGGCGCCTGCAAGAGCGACGAACCATCTTACACCGCCCTCTCGGAAGCACCTCCATACATACCCGCCGAGTACTATAGCTGCGTGGAGATTTCGGCCTACGAGATGGCTTTCACCTACTGGTCGCCTTACTCCCAGCGCCTCAAGGAAGAGGGCTCTCCCATCCCCGGTGAAGCCTACCGGGGGCAAATCTATGTATTGAAAAACTACCTTGTGACCGACTACATGCTGCGTGACAGAAAGAACGGCTTCATCTGGATAGACATGATTAAATGTTATCCTCTGAATCCCAGCGACCTCAACAACGTCAAGCTGGGCGGCATGATAGACGTGGTGGGCATTAATATGGGCCCCGAGCTGGAGAATTATACCGAGTATGCGGATGGGGACCTCATCTTCAAAGACTGCGTCTTCCTTCCCTCCGGCTCGGTGAAACTCCCCTCCGACACCGGCGGGCAGGTGCTGGTGCCCGCGTATTAAGCGCCTGTTCCAACCCCATTTCTCAAGGATAATCCCCAAGCATTAACACGCAACCAACCGGCGGCAAAAATGGCCGCCGGTTGGTTGCTTCCTATGCCTTGGCCGGGTCGAAACCAGGAGGTGCTGTCGAAACAAACGTTATCTGGTAGCGCCGTCGCGGCAATAATAGCCCTTGGGAGTGCCTTTCACCAGGCTATATTCCGCCCAAAGCGGGCATGTGCCGCAGATGCAGGTCTTTGCGGTATTGATATCGGTGCAGGTGGCTTTTCCGGTGGAGCAGTACATTCCAGGAATATCGGTGCCGTTTAGCGGTTGCTTCATAAAAGCCGCCGGGGCCATAGCCAGCTTGTCCTTAACGCATTGGCTCCCGTCCTGGACGGGGCACTTGGTACAGACACATTTCATAGTTGTTTCCTTGGTCAATGGTACTCTGGACACAGTTTCCCTCCTTATTTTTTCAACCCCGGTTCTTCCAGTCCGGTCAATCTTGTTTTACCGCCTCGCCGGCCGCATTTTTACCCGCAATATGCCCGAAGGTCAGCGCCGGGCCCAGTGTGCTGCCGCCGCCCCAGTAGGCATTGGCCGTGGGGGAGGCGATACAGTTCCCGGCACCGTAGAGACCGGGAATGGGCTGATTATGGGTGTCCAGCACCTGTGAACGAGGATTGATGATGGGTCCCCCGTTGGTGTCCAATGTCCCGGCTCCCAGGATGATGCAAAAATAGGGGCCGCTCTCGGCTAGCGGGTACATGGTCAGGTTTTTGGTTTCGGCCGGCGGCCAGGCGGTACCGGGAATCGTGGGCGGGAAGGTCGTCCATTCGCGGTCATAGGCAAACTCACCCCGGTGGAAATCCCTGTCAATCCCCGTAGCAGCAAACCGGTTGAACCGGGTGACGGACTTCTTGAAATTGGCGGCGAAAGTCTTATCCAGGCTGAAACCGCCGGTTATGTCAGCCAGGTCGGACAGCCGTTGTTGGATGTTCCGGGACAGTTCATCCAGCGTGTTGCCGCTGATGACATAGGGGGCGGGATTACCCTGCACCGGCAGCGGCGGGAAGCCCTGCCAGAGCGAGGCGGTTCTCATATCGTAAACCATAAAAAGTAACATATTGGTCCATTCAGCCCGCACCGGGTCCCAGACGAAATGCACCATCGTGCGGTCGGAATAGTTGCGCTTCTCATCCATCACCCTGAGACCAAAGCGGTTTACTTCCAGGATGCTGTCGCCCATCGCGAAAAAGACGTTATGAACCCCGCCGGGGTCCGAGAGGGCCTGCTCTACCACGATTTGCGCCCGCCACGCCCCCGCCATATTGCCCAGTTGCGCACCGATGGCTCCGGCTAAATAAACGAAATCCCCGGTACTGCCGGGAGCAGAACAGCCGCCGAAATGCGGGCCGCGCTGAAAATGGAGCATCAGTTCGCTGTTGTGGGTAAAACCTCCGGTACCGAATACTACCGCCCGGCGCGCCCGGAAACGCTTGATGACGGCCGCCGCCCGGCCTGCTTCGCTGATGGTGACCACCCCGTTTACCTCGCCTTTATCATTGCGGGTAATCTCGGTAGCCCGGTGGTTTAAAAACAGAGGAATGGCGTGATTGTCAGCCCAGGCTTTCATCTGGCGTACCAGTTCAAATCCGTAGGCCATCTTCCCGTCGGGACCTTCCGAATACAGCACCCGTCCGCGGATGCCCTTGTTTTCCGGCAGGTGGTCCATGTAATCCACCTGGGGCTGGCCTGTCCAGTTGATTTCCTGAATTGACTTAACCGCTCCGCTGTCCCACATGAAATCAACCATGCCGGAGGCGCTGTCATAATAGGTGCTTATCAGGTTATATTCGTTTTCGGGCAGGCCGAAACGATGGGCGACGGGATTATAAAGCTGGGGAAAAGAATACCTTGCCATATAGCGGGTGGCGTCCTCTTTGCTGTCGGCAACACCACTGGCTTTCTGGAAGCGGTTATTGGGAATCCAGAAACCGCCGCCGGAACGGAGGGTGGTTCCGCCGGCAGAGTTAGCCTTTTCCAGCATTACCACATTGGCGCCCTTTTGCCTGGCACTTATGGCCGCGCTGTAGGCGGCGGCACCGCTCCCTACCACGACAACATCATATTCATCATCCCAAACAGGTTTCATGTTTATTTCTCCTTGCCCCGCACAATAACGCTTTCGCTCCCTAGTGTGCAGTAATAAACGTGCTGGAAGAGTGTTTTGGCCTGAACCGGGCATCCCGGACAGATACAGCCGCGCTCCACCAGAATGCACTTGCTTTTACCGCCGTCACCCAGGCAGAAAGCCAGCTTTTCACCGCAGTCAAAATAGGTCGGACACATCCGGCAGATACATTCCTTGCTTCCCTGGTCTTTGTTCATGTCGTTTCTCCGATGGTTACGCCAATTAACTGAATTATACTCGGCACGAGTTACAAAAGCATAAACTCCTCCGGGGAATAGTCAAGTTTTTGTTAAATATGGGAGTTAGTGAGCCTAACTCCCCCCCACCCCGCCCGGCCTGTCTTTTCAGAGTCCGGCATCGGTTCGACCCATAACTTGTCCAGCAGCGCGGGCAGGAACAATCCGGGGAATATCTTTTCAGCCTCTGCCATCGAACTTGAGCCGGCATTTCGCAACGGGATATGGGTTAGAGCCAGAGCTCCGGCGCCGGCTGCCAGAGCCAGTTTTGCCGCCTGCCCCGGGGTGGTGTGCTCGTGAGCATCAGCCCTGTCGGCCGGAATATCCAAAATAGTGGCTTCGTGTACCAGCAGGTCCGCCCCCCTGGAGGCGTTTAATATGGCCGTTGCCGGCCGCGTGTCGCCGCTGTAAACCAGTTTTCTCCCCCAGGTCTCCGCTTCGGTTTCGCTTATGACCCAGCCGCAGGAGTTGATGTCATGCAGGGTGGGTACGGCATCCAGGCTGATGCCTCCGGGGTGCCGGGCAAACCCGCCGTTGGCAACCTCAAATGAAATATGCGGCTGGCGGAGCAGGCCGGAAAGATAGAAGCGTGCCAGAGAAGAAGGCTCAGGCCCCAAAACGGCCAGCGGACTGGTCCGCTGCTTAAGGCGCAGCAGCGCCGGCAGCCCCAGGAAGTGGTCAAGATGCCAGTGGGTGATGAGTATCGTGTCAATATCTGCCGGGTCAACGTCAATGCGGCGCAGTTGAGCCAGCACGCCGGCTCCAGCGTCTATAATAATGCGGGTTCCGCCCGCCCTTACCAGGCAGCAGGCGGTGGGGACGCGGGGATTGATGGAAGCCGCCGCGGTGCCCAGGAAGGTAACGCTGAATTCGTTCACGCCTTTCTGACGGCCTCCTTCCAGCGCTTAAAAACCTTGAAGACCGCCTCTGCCCCGATGATAGGTCCGCTGCCCGCTGAGAGATCGGCCGGGTAGAGGATGAAAGGCCGGGACTGTTCTCCCCCGGCTCCGCCGTGGCTGGCGACCAGTTCTTCGAAGGCCGCTGTCTCATCCGTGTCGGTCCGGTAGGTGCTCATCACCAGGATGTCGGGCGCATTGGGAAAAAGGTTTTCCCGCACCAGGTTTTGGCGGGTCAGGGAGCCGTAAACTGTCAGCGGGTCCTCACCCTCGACTGCGCCCGTTTCCAGATTTATGGTGCCCAACATGCCCATAGCCAGGGCGCCCCTTTTGGCCGAGTTCACCATCACGAACCCCACCCCCGGGTGCCGCACCAGCCCCGGCAGCAGGGCGGGATATGAGTTCATTATTTCCTCCAGCGTCAGACGGTGAGGCGGGCTGGTAAAAGAAATCAGCCCCATGTTGCCGGAAGCCAGCACGACGATATCGTCCCCGGTTTCCTCCCCTACCTCGTACTGGTGGTTACTCTTGAGGCGGCGGGCGATGCTGCGGCCCAGGCGTGAGCGTGACAGGCCGGAGTCGTTGAAAGCGGCATCCACATAATGGACATTCTCCTGCCGAGCGCCGAATCCCGCCACGTGATAGGCTTTGCCGGGTTCGTTGACCAGGCGGCGCACAATGTCTTCCAGGCTTTCCCCGAAGCGCTCTCTAAACGTCGCTCCCTGGGTGGCGCCGTGGTCGGAAAGCACCACCATTTTGTAGCGGCGGGCGGCATCCGGCATCAGCCTTTCCAGGTTGCCGAATTCCCGGTCCAGTTTGCGCAGCACCTCCAGCGTGTCGGCACGCAGGATGCCGGAGTGATGGGCAACCTCGTCGTAACCGGCGAAGGTCACATATATGTATGGCACGCCGGCGTACATGTCGCCCCGCAGCGCTGAAAGAGCAAAATCACGGGCGAAGACGGTCATCAGCGACCTCAGCAAAAAGTAAATGCCTCCGCGCTTGATGCGCGGTTTCTCGTCGCGCAGCCGCTGTCCCCAGGCGGCTTTCTTTTCCAGCAGCCAGTCCCATACCATCAGCGCCAGTGTATGGAACATGGTGAAGGGGTTGAGGTAGAAGGCGTAATAGGCCATGGGGTCATTGGAGGAGGCCTGGTAAGCCACGCTGGCTGTCATTAAAACCCGTTCGGCATCCCCGGAGAAGACGCTGGCCCTGGCCGCCCCGCCGCCGCTTAAAAGGCCGTGGCCGTCGGAAATCTGCGCTTCCAGTCGGCCTACATCCCTGACCGACGAGGAGACGATGATGTCCCGCCGCTGCTTGTCGTACCATCTGAAGGCGGGTATGCCGAAGTTGTTGCCGTGCAGGATGCCGGCCTGAGCGGCGCTGGTCTGGGATGAAAGGTCGGAATACCAGAAGACCATTTTATGCGTGCCGCTGTCCAGCCAGCGTTTCATGTTGGGGGCCTTGCCGGCTTTCATGGCCTGCTCAAGCACGACGCCCCCCAGTCCGTCTATCTCAAGGAAAATCAGCCCCGGCTTGCTTTTATCCGCCCCGGAAGGAGGCTGCGCCCCGGTTTTCTTGAGCAGCCACTGGTAAACCAGCGACTCGTCGTCAGCAGCGAAGATGCTGGCGAATACCAGCGAGATGAGGGCCATCAGCACCGCTATGGCCAGCGCCGCGCCGAAACCGTGGACAGTGAGTGATGGAGACAGCCAACTGGCTATCTGTAAAAGCGAAGCCGGCAGCAGCAGCGAGATGAGGGAAAACGCCAGCAGCGTCCAGATGGGAGGTATTTTGCTCAGCAGGGCCAGGGAAACCCGCGTAAAGAGCGGCCAGATGACGACGCTCAGAACGGCTAGGATGAGGAATATCCACAACGCATCGGCATAGCTTTCAACCCGGCCGAGCGCGGGGAGGAACCCGATGATGACCACCAGTAAAAGAAGGGTAACGGCGATATTGAGCAGCAGCCGTAGCACGACATGGGTTTTTTTGAACGGCGGGGCGTGACTGGGCTCTCTGGCTCTCATGCGGCTCATTCCGATTCATTCTAGCACTTTACGGGGGTGGGGGGGGAACGCGGGTACCAGCATCTGTTGATACCAACTATATGTTATGCGAAGACTACTTGAGCATGTCACACACTACGGAGAAGGGTATGTTAAAAAACACTAAGAGAATGAGCATCAGAATCGGCATATGTATTGAGCCAGATGGCGTCGGCTTCCATGCTTGTTGCCCAGCTCTGAAAGGGCTGCACTCTTCCGGGAATACCATCGAAGAGGCAAGGGTCAATGCTCTTAACGCTATCAGTGCCTATATGGAATCCCTTGAGAAACGTGGGGAGCCTGTTCCGGTGGGAATCATCGACCGGTGTGATATGCCGTCCTCCAAAACACACAAAACCTCGGGCAAAACGCAGAGTTTCATCGAAGAATTGGAACTCGCAGGCGCATGAGTTTTTCTGGCGGGGTATGGGACCAGATCAAAAATATCACCAAGGATGAACTGGTTGCCGCGGTTACTCAAGGATTAATTTACTGCAGATGCCCAAAGGGGTTCGGATACAGCCTACTGGCATCCTGACGGTCGTCGCGTAACCATCCACTACCATTCCGGTACCGACACTTTTGGCCCTAAATTATTACAGAGCCTGATTCGTGATTGCGGCTGGTCGGTTGATGATTTGCAGCGTTTAAAACTGATTAAATAGACGAACAGAAAGAAAAGCAACGGGGCCGGATTATTTCCATTTTTTGGGAATGCCAAGCAAAATCCCCGGCGTAGATATCTGAAAAAAGTGGTACCCCTGGTGCGAATCGAACGCACGACACGCGGTTTAGGAAACCGCTGCTCTATCCTCTGAGCTACAGGGGCAACGAACTGATTTTACCAGTAAAGGGGGAGAGGCGCAACCGTCAATTCGTTGCTGTGCAGTTGTTATGTGGTTTTCTCACCAGTGGTGAAACGGTCGGTATTTGGGGAGCGTTCGATACGCCCCTCTTTTTTTGCTCCGCCAACCCCGGAAGATGAAAATTTGAAACGGTATTGCGTTTATGCCATAATATCCCCTCGGGGGGGATATTATGAATAAACCACACACCCATAAACATACTCGTGCCGTCGTTAATCGTCTGTCCAGAATCGAGGGGCATATCCGTGCTATCAAGACAATGCTGGAAGACGAACGTCCCTGTCCTGATATCCTTATCCAACTAGCGGCTGTTAAGTCGGCAATTACCAAAGCTTCTCAAATAGTTCTTGAGGACCACATCGAATCCTGTTTGTACAACGCAACTATGACGAGCGCGCCTGAGAAGGAGTGGGATAGTTTAAAAGAAGCCCTCGGGAAGTATGTAATTTGAGCATGATAAAACCCTGAACTTCGGGCAGTTTGAACACTAATCGTAAAGGGGAAAGGTTCTATTGTTTAACCCGACATACCTCAGCGTAATATTATTTGGACTTTTGCACGGTTTTGAGCCGGGACATGGTTGGCCGGTTGCTGTATTGTATTCGATGAAAAGAAAAAATCCCCTGCTGGGTGCAACCATCAGTTCATTAATCATTGGTTTAGGTCATCTTGTGTCATCAATAGCAGTTGTTCTAGCGTACGTGTTGCTGCAAACATGGTTAAATTTCGATGCACCGTGGTTGAATTACGTCGCTGCGGGTTTATTACTCATTTTGGCCATCAGGTTATACCTGGAAAAGGTGGACGATCTTAAAAATCAACATGGTCACACTCACCCGGGGGTATTAAAAACGGAACATGAACACGAACATGAACACCCGGGACAGATTCCGCATTCCCATAATCATAAGCACGGACCGGCAGTGGCGCTCAGTCTATTGGGGTTAGCTTCCTTTGCTTTCATTCTGGGTTTTGCCCACGAGGAAGAAATTGCTTTACTGGCTTTAGTAGCCGGTGGGCTCAATGCATGGGTACTAATGATATCTTATGCAGTATCGGTTTTAATTGGCCTCGTAGCAGTCACCATTGTCGGTGTCAAAATTTATAAACGGTTCGAACCGAAGCTTGCACGCTTTGAAAAATATGTGCCGAAGATAAGTGCAGCACTTCTGGTGATAATGGCTGTTTTGATTATCTTCTGGTAAAACAGTTTGTACATGGGAATGGCCTCCAGCATGGGTACATTGAACTGGGTACGAGATTGCCGCGCTTGCTCTGCAGGCTCGCAAAGCCACGAACCCGTTTGACACCCCCCGCCCCCTTGCCTACAATACCAGAGGGCAGATATGGTCCACAGCCAGGAGAAAATCTACTACAAAGCCGTGCGCCAGGCGGTCAGCGCCGCCGCTTCCGCTGCGCCGCTCAAAGAAAAGCTGGACATCATTATCCGGGCGGCGGCCCGCTGCCTGGACGCCGCCGCCTCGGTGCTGGTGCTGGACCCCACCGCCGAACACCT
The DNA here is from genome assembly GCA_964584525.1 of uncultured Dehalococcoidales bacterium. Taxonomy (GTDB): domain Bacteria; phylum Chloroflexota; class Dehalococcoidia; order Dehalococcoidales; family UBA1222; genus CAZPAL01. Next base: position 9,882 of record CAZPAL010000023.1, read on the forward strand.
GGTTTATGCCGCCTCCACCCGGCTGCCCCCCTACTACGTGCGCAAAGGGGTGCTGGATGCCCGGCGCAGCTTGGGCGAAATCGCCTCCCAGGAGCTTACATATATCGAAAACGCCGCCGCTGACAGCCGCCTCCAGCACCCGGAACTGGCGGCCAGGGCCGGGATAGTATCCATACTGGCCGCGCCTGCCATATCCGGAGGCCGCGCGCTGGGCACGCTGCGCATTTACTTCAAATCAGCCCGCATGCTAACCAAGCAGGATGAAACCTTCGTGCGCTCCATGGCCGGCCTAACGGGTGTGGTGCTGGGCTGTGAGCCGTCCCGCCGGCTGGAAACGCCGCCTTCCCAGGCCGCCCAGGCCGCTCCGCGCTACCGGGAGGCGGTGGTTTTCGCCCATCCCTCCGAAGAGGAATTCGCCGGGCTGCTTTCCTTTTACGGCATAGACTGGATATACGAGCCGCGCTCCTTCCCGCTGGAGAAGAAAAGCGAGCCGGCCAGCGAGATGTTCACCCCCGATTTTTACCTGCCGGCGCTGGACCTCTATATCGAACTGACCACCATGAAGCAAAGCCTGGTCACGCATAAGAACCGCAAGCTGCGGCGGCTGAAGGAGCTTTTCCCGGAGGTCAAAATCAGCCTGCTCTACAAGAACGACTATGACCGCCTGCTGGCCAAATACGGCGTCGGCCCGCTGGCTCAGTCGCGCGCCCACGGCATCCGCCGGGTGCTTTACACCGCGTCCGACATTGACCGCCGGGTGCGCCAACTGGCAGCCCAGATTTCCGCCGACTACGGAGGCAGGCGCCCGCTGCTGGTGGGGGTGCAGCGAGGCTTCCTGTGTTTCATGGCCGACCTGATGCGCCAGGTGACCGTGCCGCTGGACCTGGATTTCATGACCATATCCTATTACCGGGGCGGCAAGGGGGCGGGGGTGAAAGTCACCCGCGATGTGGATGCGGCTGTCGAAGGGCGCCATATCATCCTGATTGAGGATATCGTAGATACCGGCATCACCCTGAACTATATCATGGCTTATCTGAGGGCTAAAAACCCGGCCAGCCTCAAGGTTTGCGCGCTGCTTGACCGGCGCGCGCGGCGGCTGGCGGAGGTGGAGCTGGATTACGTGGGGTTCGTGCTGCCGGATGAATTCATCGTGGGTTACGGGCTGGACTACCGCGAAGAATACCGCAACCTGCCGTTCATCGCCATTCCGGAAATCTGCGACCCCCCGCCCGGGGCGGAGGGGGAAGAAAAAACGGGGTCCCAGATAGCTTAGGCACCCGGAACAGCTTTTCCTTGTGGCTCCCGGAGCGGTTTTCTCGGAGGGTTCACCAACTTTCAGGGTTAGCCTGTCGGCCGGTTAAAGTCCCTTCCGGTTTTCCCTTCCAATTGCCAGCAAGCTGGCCGTCGCCACTGTCCTTTGCCTTGGTTACCTGGGACTCCTCCAGTTTCCCACAACGGCATGCCGCTGTCAAAGGCGCCCATGCCGAAATCAGGCGGAGGAATGGGGCGGAACCGGGCGGCCTGTGCTTTTGAGTTCATTCATTCTCTGGTTTTCACCGAATTTAGCCTTGGTCGGGCGTGTTGGCAGGCACCGCCTGGCCCGACATGCCGGGTTTGCGCACAACCAGCCTGCCGCACATTTGCCTGCCGCCTGCCAAGGTTGTATCATGTATTCTTCATACATGAATAATACAGGGAACCTGCCCAAAACGCTGCTTTTTATCGGCGCCCACCCGGACGACGAAACGTTCGGCCCGGGCGGCACGCTTGCCCTGTACGCGGCGCAGGGAATGCGCGTCTATTACGCCTGCGCCACCCGCGGCGAAGCCGGCACGGCCTCCCCCGAACACCTGGAAGGATACGCCTCGATGGGCGATATGCGCTGGGCGGAACTGGAGTGCGCGGCGGCCGAACTGGGCCTGGCCGGAGTCGTCTATCTGGGTTTCCGGGATTCCGGTATGCCGGGAGCGGCGGACAACCGCCATCCAGAAGCCCTCATCAATGTCCCCACCCCCAGGGTGGAAGAGGCTGTGGTGCGCGTTTTGCGGCGTCTCAGACCCCAGGTGGTCATCACCCACGACGAGTGGGGTGGTTACGGTCACCCCGACCATATCGCTCTCCACCAGGCTGTAATACGGGCTTTTAAAAGCGCGGCGGACGCCGGTCAATTCCCGCAGGCGGGAGCGCCCCACCGCGCACAGAAGCTGTACTACCCGGTCTTTTCACGCCGCGCCCTGCGCATTAGCGTGCGCCTGATGAGGGTGCTGGGCAAGGACCCGCGCCGCTACGGGCGCAACCGGGATATAGACCTGGCCGGCCTGGTTGAACACGAACCGCTGGTGCATGCGGAACTCCGGTTGGACCGGCGAGCGATAAGGGCGCGGGAGGCCGCTACCGCCTGTTACCGCAGCCAGCTACCCGGAAGGCGCCGGGGCCTTCTGCGGCTGGCCGACTGGCTCTTCAGCGGCCAAGACCGCTTCACCCGCGCCTGTCCTGTTCCGGAAGCGGGGGTGAGCGAAAAAGACCTGATGACGGGAGTCGAAACACGGGACCAGGCGGGCGAGCCCTAGTTTTTGCTACTTGCCCGCTACTTCCTCAACTGGGGCAACCGGGGCATTCTTTTTAACGGATTCGATACCGGCCCTGGCGGAGGCCTTGGTTTTATACCCCTCTCCCCCGTTGGCAATAATCTGCCCGTTGGTGGCCA
>CAZPAL010000024.1:0-12264 GCA_964584525.1 uncultured Dehalococcoidales bacterium
GTTATCGTACCAGGCCAGCACCTTGACCAGGTTGCCCCCCACCACCATCGTGTTAAGCGAGTCCAGGATGCAGCTATGGGTGTTGCCCTTGAAATCCATGCTGACCAGTTCCTCGTCACAGTACTCCAGTATACCGCGCATCGGCCCTTCGGCCGCGGTCTTGAAGGCCTGGTTAATCTCCTCAATCGTGGTGCTGCGCCCGGTTTCCACCACCAGGTCCACCACCGAGACGGTGGCCGTGGGCACGCGCAGGGAAACGCCATGCATCTTGCCCTCCAACTCTGGCAGGACGCGCCCGATGGCTGAAGCCGCGCCGGTGGAAGTGGGGATGATATTGACGCAGGCGGCGCGGGCGCGGCGCAGGTCCTTGTGGGCGATATCCTGCAATTTCTGGTCGTTGGTGTAGGCGTGGACAGTGTTCATCATGCCCTTGATAATGGTGAAATTATCGTGCAGAACCTTGGCTGCGGGCGCCAGCGCGTTGGTGGTGCAGGAGGCATTGGAGATGATGTTATGACTGGCCGGGTCGTATTGCTGGTGATTGACCCCCATTACCAGCGTGATATCGTCCTTTTTGGCTGGGGCGGAGATGATGACCTTTTTAGCGCCGCCGGCGATATGGGCCGCGGCTTTAGCGGCGTCGGTGAAGAGGCCGGTGGATTCGAGCACGATATCCACCCCCAGGGATTTCCAGGGGATGGCGCCCGGGTCGCGCTCAGCCAGTACCTTGATTGGCCTGCCGTCGACCATAATCGCGTCTTCGCTGCTGGAAACCTCACCCGGGTAACGCCCGTAAGTGGAATCCCACTTGAAGAGGTGGGCGTTGGTGTTGGAATCGGCCAGGTCGTTTAACGCCACCACTTCCAGTTCCCGGTCATGGTACTGCTTGATACTGCGCAGGGTCAACCTGCCGATGCGCCCGAAGCCGTTGATGCCGATTTTGATTGCCATTCTTCCTCCCGCGTTTTTATTTCCGGTTTGAGATATGGGCAGGCTGCGCCCCGCCGGCACGTTTGGCCTGGCACAGTATGTCCAGAAAAGCTTCAATTCTGGTCTTGAGGTGCTGTGAAAGGCCGCATTCTGTGTTGCCTTCGATGGTAAGCATGGGGTATCCCAGCCGCCGGCGGAATACTATGTCGGCGATACCGCGGTGGCAGAAGGCCTGCACGTAGTGGATGATGCCGTCCACCCGGCGCAGCCGGCACTCGGACTGGATGTCATCGATGCGCCCCCCGATGTCATAGGGGTAGGTGTAGCCGGAATACTGACCGGCCAGGCCGGCATGGGAACCCGGCATGGAGAACTGGCGCTGGATTTCATTCAGCACCGCGCGCCCCCCGTTGTCTTCCAGGAACGGATAAAGCTCCCGGCCGAACATGGCGGGAACGCCGATATAAGCCAGCCTGAGTTCACCTTCCGGGTAAGGCCGGCGGCTGCGGCATTCGCCCACCAGTGATTCGAGGGCGGCGCTATAGGTCTGCACGTCCTGGTTGAAATCCGAACTCGAAACCAGCCAGGAGTGGTTTTCCAGCCCGCTGGCGCGGTTTTCCTGCCAGGTGAGCCGGTCAAGCTCCGCCGCCAGGCTGCGGGCTGGCAGAAGCTGCTGCCTTACCCTTTCGGCCTCTTCCAGGCTGGCCCCCAGCCTCCCGGCCAGTGTTTTCAGGGCGGAGCCCATCTCATCCACATCCGCCTCAGCCGGGTAGGCGAAGGGGATGGTTTCCAGCCCTCTCAGCTTGAGTACTTCCAGCAGCATCAGGGTGTTGGAGCAATCACCGGTGGTGACGCCCAGCACGGTGCGGATGCCCTCTTCCAGGCAAACGCCGTAGATTCCCTTTATCCAGGCGCAGGTGTTGATGGGAAAACCGTGGCGCTCAGCCAGGCGGATGAAACGCCCGGGGTCGGGGTCGTCAATAAAAAGATTATTGAGGTCTACCGGGGTAAACCCCGCCGCCAGCAAAACCTCTACCGGCACGCTGGTGGTGATGCCTATTTTACTGCCCGGCATTATCGCCCCCGTGGAAGAGTTCGCCCGGAAGGTAGCGTTCCCCGCTCCAGACCTGTTTCAACAGGTCAAGCTGGCCGGCGCGGTCGCTGGCCCAGATGAGATGGTAGTAGGGAGGATTGGAGTAACGGGCGGGTTCAATATCCTCCACGTGCCGGTAAGCCAGACCCTTCAGGCTGGTGGTGAAGAGCGCAATCAGTTCGCGGCGGATGATGTCCGGGGAAGCGCCTGCCTGAGCGCGCTGCTGCTTCAACGATTGCCAGCGGCTATGGCCGAAGAGGCGGTTGATTGAATTTTCACATTCCTGGCGCGCCAGGTTGCGCAAGAGCGCCATCTCCAGCGGGAAAACGATGAGCAGGTCCGGTTTATGCCCGTGCCAGTCAACGCCGTGGGCGGCCAGTTTGCTAATCACCGACCAGCGCAGGGCCGCATAACCGCGCGGGTCAAGCAGGGCAAAGGTGGCGGATGTGCGCGGCACCAGTTCGAATATGCGGCGCATGACCGTGTCGCGCATGGTATTGCCGCCGATGAAACAGGCATCCGGTCCGCCGCCTGGTTTGCCGGCCATGTCGGCCAGCTTTTCGGCTTCGGCCTGGTTTTTGGTTACGAAGATGTACTTCTGGAAAGGAGACGGGTCACGCATGACCCTCATCTCGATGCCCTCCGCGGCGCGGTCGGTGCCGCGGCACACATACTGCTCCGCCCGGGCGAACAAGTCCAGATAGCAACCCTCCTCTTTCACGCCTTTATCGTACCGCCGGATAAAATCCGCCAGGCACTCGAGCTTGTGACATTCCCATTTTGCCAGTTCCACGGGCGCCATGTTCGGCACCTCCGCCGGTTTAACCTTTCAGGCTGTAAAAAGCTGATTTGCCGGCAAAACGGGCTTTATCGCCCAGTTCAGCTTCGATTTTAAGCAAGCGGTTATACTTGGCCGTGCGCTCCGCCCGGCACGGGGCTCCGGTTTTTATCTGGCCGGTGCCCAACCCGACGCACAGGTCGGCGATGGTGGTGTCCTCTGTTTCACCGCTGCGGTGGCTGACCACCGCCGTCCAGTTCTGCTGGCGTGCCATGCAGATGGAGGCCAGGGTTTCGGTGAGCGTGCCGATTTGATTGGGCTTGATGAGGATGGAATTGGATGCCCCCAGGTTGATGCCCTGGCGCAGCCGCTTGATATTGGTCACGTAAAGGTCATCGCCGACCAGTTGCACCCTGTCGCCGATTTTCTGCGTCAGCAACTGCCAGCCCTCCCAGTCGTCCTCGGCCATGCCGTCTTCGATACTGATAATGGGGTATTCGCGCACCCATTTGACATAATAATCCACCATCTCATGGCGGGAAAGCCGCCTGTTCTCCCTCGAAAGCACGTACTGGCCGTCGCGGTAGAACTCGCTGGAGGCGGGGTCGAGGGCGATAAAACAGTCCGCCCCGGCAACGTATCCTGCCTTGCCGATGGCGATGAGGATAAGTTCAATCGCCTCCTTGTTGGAAGCCAGCGAGGGGGCGAACCCGCCTTCGTCACCCACGTTGGTATTGGATTTCATGCCTTTGATGACCGCCTTGAGGCTCTGGTAAATTTCGGTTCCCATGCGCAGGGCTTCCCGGAAGCTGGCGGCGCCGGCCGGGGCAATCATGAATTCCTGGAAATCGGTGGAATCAGAGGCGTGTTTGCCCCCGTTCAGGATGTTGAGCAGCGGAACCGGCAGCAGATATTCGCTTTCATTGCCCATGTGCTGGTAAAGCGCTTTGCGGGCGGAGGCCGCCGCGCAGTGGGCCGCCGCCAGCGAAACCCCCAGCATGGCGTTGGCGCCCAGCGCTGATTTGTTATCGGTGCCGTCCAGTTCTATCAGCCGCCGGTCTATCTGCTCCTGGTCGGCGACGTTCAGACCCTTGAGGGCCGGAGCGATGATTTCGTGGATACCGGCCACCGCTTTGAGTACGCCCAGCCCGTTATAGCGCGCCTTATCCCCATCGCGCAGTTCGACGGCTTCGTAGGTTCCTGTGCTGGCTCCGGAGGGGACGGACGCCGTGCCGGTAAAACCAGAAGCGCTTTCAACCGCCGCCGATACGGTCGGATTTCCGCGCGAGTCCAGTATCTCCCAGGCTCGAATGGCTTTGATTTTATCCATCACACCTCTCTAATCATTTCCAGCGCTTTGGCCACGGCCTCGGCCGGAGTTTTTACGCCGATGATGGGACTGGTATATTTATTGTCCCGCGAAATCTGCCAGGTATTCAGTCCGATGACCGGCAGGTCGCTTTGCAGGGCATGGGCGATTTCGGACAGGGTTCCGTAGCTGCCGCCCACCGCGATGACCGCCTGCCCGGATTTTACCACCGCCAGGTTGCGGGCATAACCCATGCCGGTGACGATGGGTATATCCACATGGAAGTTGGCCGTTTTGCGTGAATCAGTGGGCAGGATGCCCACGGTCAGCCCGCCCTCCTCCGAGGCGCCCCGGCAGGCCGCTTCCATGATGCCCCCCATCCCCCCGCATACCAGCACCGCCTGGCTGCGCGCAATCTGGCGCCCAACTTCCTCGGCGTCCCGGATTTCCTGGGCGCTGGCTTGCGAAGCCCCGATAACCGAAATGAAGACTTTTTTGGTCATGGCTGGCACCCTGTATTCTCCTCAGGCTGTGCTTCGGGTTTCTCCGCTTTGATTTTGGGCAGCGCCGTGCGGTTAAAACGATTCATGGCGGCCTCCAGCCCGTCGTTTACCAGCGTGATAACAGCCTGCGTCACCTGGCTGACGGCGGATTCCAGCGTGGGAGCCTCGGCGGGTAAAAAATCGGACAGCACGTAATCCACCACCGCGTCTTCGCTTTCATCCTCTTCACTCGGCCGGCCTATACCGACCTTGACCCGGATGAAGCCGTTACCAGAATCCCGGATGACCGATTCCACACCCTTGTGCCCGGCTGAACTGCCCCCCCGGCGCAACCTGACCTGTCCTGCCCTGAGGTCCATGTCATCGTGAATGACTATCAGTTCATCCAGGTTGAGGCGGTATTTATGCAGCAAACGGGCGACCGCTTCCCCGCTGGCATTCATGTAGGTCTGCGGGCGCGCCAGCACGACCTCAGTTCCGCCTATAACCCCGTGGGCGGTGCGTGCCAGCCCCTCTTTTTTGTCGAAGGCTGCCCCGATTTCCCTGGCCAGACGGGCGACGCACATGAAGCCGATGTTGTGACGGTTGCGGCTGTAGAAATTACCGGGGTTGCCCAGTCCCACGATGAGTTTCATTCAAGCCTAAGCATAATACTTTGGGGACTGGTTAGGCAAGCCGCCGCTTAGCCTGCGGCGTGCGCCCTGTGTTATAATGCTGGCGTCCATCTCGGAATCATAAATATGTCCCAAAAAGGCGAAATCAAGGCTGAACTCGAGCGTCTGCGGGCGGAAATCGACCGCCATAACCGACTGTATTACCTTCAGGACGCCCCCGAAATCAGCGACGCCGAATATGACCGGCTGATGCTCCGGCTGAAGAACCTGGAAGAACAACATCCTGACCTTATCAGCCCGGATTCCCCCACCCAGCGCGTGGGCTCTCCGCCGCTGGCGGCTTTTAGCGTGGTCGAACACCCCCGCCCCATGCTTTCACTGGCTAACGTCTTCTCTGATGAAGAACTGGAAGCTTGGTACGAACGCACCGCCAAAATCCTGGGCCGGCGTTCGTTCGATATGGTCTGCGAACACAAAATGGACGGGCTGGCGGTTGCCCTTACCTATGTGAACGGCTCGTTTGCGGTTGGGGCGACCAGGGGTGACGGATACAAAGGGGAGGACATCACCCAAAACCTGCGCACCGTGCGCACCCTGCCGCTCTCTGTCAGGGGGCGTGTGCCGGCGCGCTTCGAAGTGCGCGGCGAGGTGTTTTTACCCAAATCGGGTTTTCATAAACTTAACCGTGAACGAGCCGAACAGGGATTACCCCTCTTCGCCAATCCGCGCAATGCCGCCGCCGGCTCTTTAAGGCAACTGGATGCCCGTATCACTGCCAGGCGTCCGCTGGATATCTTTATCTACGGCCTGGGATGGGCCGAGGGGGGGGAACTCCCGGACACCCACTGGGAAACCATGCTTTACCTGCAAGAGTTGGGTTTCAGGGTCAATCCCGCCAACCGGCGGCTAGGCAGCCTGGAAGAGGTCAAGCAGTTTTACCGCCGGTGTATGGCGGCCAGGCCAGACCTGCCTTACGAAGCGGATGGAGTGGTGGTCAAGGTTGACCGGCTTTCCTTGCAGGCTGAACTGGGCGATGTGGGGCGCGAACCGCGCTGGGCGGTGGCCTATAAATATCCCGCCATGCAGGGGCGCACCCTGCTCAAATCCATCGGCATCAGCGTCGGCAGGACCGGCACCCTCAATCCCTACGCCATCCTGGAGCCTGTTGAAGTAGGCGGTGTAACCATCAGCCGGGCGGCCCTGCATAACGAGGACGATATACGCCGCAAGGATATCCGGGCCGGGGACACTGTCTTTCTGCAGCGCGCGGGTGACGTCATCCCGGAGATTATCGGTCCCACCCCCGAATCTGCGTCACGGCCGGACCGCTCTCCGCCCTTCAGCCTGAAGCAGGCTCTTTTCGATGCTGAACTGGGGTATGCCGCCTGCCCGGCCTGCCGGTCCGAGGTTTACAAGCCGGAAGAAGAAGTGATGTACTACTGCCCTAACGCAGCCTGCCCTGTTCAACTGCAGGAACGGCTGGAACATTTCGCTTCCCGCCCGGCCATGGACATCCGGGGTATCGGTGAACAGGTATCGGCGCTGCTTATCACCCGGCAACTGGTTTCGGACTATGCCGATTTATACTATTTGAAAGGTAACATACCGGGACTTATGGCCTTACCCCGTACCGGTGAAAAGATGGTTGCCAACCTGCTGGCATCCATTGAAAAGAGCCGGTCCCGGCCGCTGGGGAGGCTTATAAACGCCCTGGGCATACGCCACGTAGGCGAAGAAACCGCCGCCCTGCTGGCCGGGGAATTCGGCAGTCTGGAAGAACTGGCGGACGCCTCCGCTGACCGGCTGCAGCGAATAGCCTCGGTGGGCCCTAAAATAGCGGGCAGCATCCTGCATTTTTTCCAAAACCCGGAAAATATCAAAATCGTACATAAGCTCAAAGCAGCCGGTGTCACCGGGTTGGCTGACTTTTCCGTCAAACCGACCGTCGCCAGGCCGCTTTCAGGGCTGGAATTTGTCATCACCGGCAAACTCGAATCCTCCAGCAGGCAGGCTGCCGAGGAGCGCATCCGCCGCCTGGGGGGCAGCGCCAAAAGCGACCTCACCCGTTACACCGATTACCTGGTGGTGGGGAGCGAGCCGGGCAGCAAACTGGCCCGGGCGGAGTCTCTGGGCGTCAAACAGATTAACGAAGCCGAATTGCTGGCCATGTTGGGGCCGGTTCAAAAGGAGATGGACTTTTAAATGGCTGAGATTCAAGCTTTTCACGGCGTGCGGTACAACCCCGCCCGGGTGGGGGAGCTGGCAGATGTCATCTGTCCGCCTTATGATATCATCGATGCCCGCTTTCAGGATGAACTTTACCAGCGCAGCCCTTACAATTTCGTGCGTATCGAATACGGGCGCCGGTATCCCCAGGACAACCCCGGGGATAGCCGCTACACGCGGGCGGCGCGCTTTCTGCACGCCTGGCTTGAACAGGGCATATTGCTTGCCGATGCCCGCCCCGCCATCTATATCGACGACCACCATTTCAGCTTCGGCGGACGCCAGATGCGGCGGCGCGGGTTGATGGTAAGAGTGCGGCTGGTGGATTGGTCTAAAATGATAGTCCGCCCCCACGAGGGCACGCTTTCCGGCCCCAAGAGCGACCGCATCAGCCTCATCGGGGCGCTGTCAGCCAACACCAGCCCGGTGCTTTCCATGTATGAAGACCCGCATAACCGGATATCTTCCCGGCTGGAGAGCGCGGCTGCGGCCGAGCCGGCGGCCAGGCTGGCCGTTCGGGATGGGGAGAGGCATGATTTATGGGTGGTTGACGATTCCGATATTATCAGGGCCGTGGCAGCGGAACTGGCCGGCAGTCCACTGTATATAGCCGACGGGCACCATCGCTATGAAAGCGCCCTGGTTTACCAGCGGGAGCAGCAAGCCCGCTTCCCGCAGGCGGCTCCCGGCGCCGGCTTCAATTTCGTGATGATGACCCTCATCGCTTTCAACGACCCGGGAATACTGATACTTCCCCCCCACCGCTTGCTGCGGGGCCTCCCGGAAGCTAAAATAGCCGGGCTGAGGGAAAATCTCACCGCCTTTTTTGATGTCGAAACCGTCGCGCTGGATGACGAGGACGCCTGGCATGAGGTAGACCGGCGGCTCGGCGAACCTGACCGGCTGCGGCTGGTGATTTTCGGCCTTGACGGCCGTAACCTGTGGGTGCTGACACTGCGGGATTTCGAAACGGCCCAGCGCCTCATGCCGCAGTTTCACACCGTCACCTACAAAAAGCTCGACGTGAGCATGGTGGACCATATCATCCTGGAAAATATCCTCGGACTGAAACCGGAAGGGGAAGCCGGCATCGCCTTCAATTACGACCGTGACGAAGCCCTGGCCGGCGTGCTGGCAGGTGAATATCAACTGGCGTTCACCGTCAAGCCGGTTAAGCCCGAGACCATCAAAGCCATCGCCGACGCCTCGGACCGCATGCCGCGCAAATCAACCTATTTTTATCCCAAGCTACCTTCCGGCCTGGTGTTGAGCCGGCTGGACTGCTAGCAGTCCAGCCGGCGGGCTACGCCCTTCCCGCCCGGCGCAGTACCGCCGCCACCTGGGGGTCGTTCAGTGCCCCCGCGGCCATAGGTTCTAGCCCCGGGACGCGCGCCAGCGCGCGGTAGCCTTCCTGCAGCAGGTCATGGACCAGTCCCGGCATACTGGCGAAAAGCAGGCCTGAGGACGGGCGCACGAAATAGGGGTCTTCTTTCTCCACGGGAATCTGGCTTTTGACGAACTCCATCTCAAGGTGGCGCGGGTTCCGCGGGTCACACCAGGGGGCCGGTGAAACCGAAACCACCCCGGCGCATACGTACGGCCTGACGGCATGGATGGTGCAGGCTTCGTCCCGCAGGAAGGGACAAGGAATGCGTGCCGCAGCGTACTTCCGGCTCTCAGCCAGGAACAACTCTCTTTCTTCCGCGCTCTCTTTCCCCAGGATGGTTTTGTTGCTGAGCCGGCATATCCGGTCAAACGTGCGCTCGATTCCGGCGATGCCTGAGCGCCATGCGGGGTAAGCGTTGAGAAAGTGCTCCAGGATTTCTTCGTGCTGATAGAGGTAATAGACAATCGCCTCGCATTCCTGCAGTGAGGCGGTGATAAAATACAGCCGGCAGCAAACCGCGCACCCCTTGGAACAGGAGATGGTGCGCCCCATCTCCCGCGTGTCCTGTTCCAGTTTCCGCTCGATAACGCCCAGCACGCCCTGTTTCAAAGCCAGATAATCCCGACAGAAGGCCAAGCGCCTGGCGCCGGTTTCGCCCAGGTAGGCGATGGACCGGCTGAGGGCAACGAGGTCAACCTGTCCGGCGGATGCAGGTCCGCCGCAGCATTTCTTGTATTTTTTGCCGCTGCCGCAGGGGCAGGCGGCGTTACGTTCGGGCACCATGCCTTCCCTCCACTGCCGGAAAACGCCGGCGCTCTTTTACCCAGGTCTGGGTTTCGGGGTCGCTGTTGAATGTTTTTTCGATACCCTCCAATCCCTGGATGGAGGCCAGCGCCCGGTATCCTTCCGTGAGCAGCCGGTAAACCATGACCGGCATATTGCCGCAGACGGCACCCCCGTCGGGCAGGGCGAAGTAGGGCGCGTCCTCTCCGTGGTTCAGGGTGAGTTTGAAATGCTCGATATCGGTCTGCCTGGGGTGCCGGGGCCGGCACCATTCCCTGGGGGAGGCGGAGACCACTGCGGCACATACATAAGGACGCACCTCATACACTGAACAGGCGTCATCCTTGAGGAAAGGGCAGGGATTGGCCTGCGCGGCGTAGGCATCGCAATCGGCATCGAAGGTCTTGATGTCTTCTGCGGTGGCCCGGCCGGCCACCATCAACGCTTGTATCCGGTTAATGCGGCGGAAAATGTCCTCGATTTTCAAGGTACGCTCGCGCCAGGACTGGAATGAGTCTACGAAATGAACCAGTTCGGCCTGGTTATGGTAAAGGTGATAGACCAGGCATTCGCACTCCTGGAGGGAGGCAATCACGAACAGGGAACAGCAGTGCCCGCAACCCTTACCGCACGAAATGGTTTTACCGGCGGCGGAGACCGCTTGCCTGATTTGTTCTTCCGCTTCGGGTAACCGGCTCTTTTTTAGCCGCGTGTACTGACGGCAGAAGGCTTCCCTGCGCCTTCCGATTTCTCCCATATAAGCGGCCTCGCGGTGTGAAAGGATAAACTCGACCACCGCCCTGACCGAGGTTTCGAGAGCGCCGCAGCATTTTTTATACTTTTTACCGCTGCCGCACGGGCAGACCGCATTTCTTTCAGGGGGCAATCCGCATCCTCTGGGCTGTTTTCTCCATTTTACACTTTTTTACCAAGCGCTGGAAAATGGAGGGGATGGAGTTCAGGCTTCGGGTGGCGTTACGGAACCGACCGTCATATCAGGCATCGGCGGCCATGCCCAGGAAATAGCGGTGCAGCCGCAGGTCGCCCCCCAGTTCGGGGTGGAAAGCCAGCGCCAGCCGGTTGCCTTGGCGCGCCGCCACGACGGTGGCGTCGGCCAGCCTCGCCAGCACCTCTACCTGGTCGCCCACCCGGCTGATGAGTGGGGCGCGGATGAAGATAGCCTGAAAAGGGGCGCCTTCCAGTCCCTTTACCTGCAGGCTGGTTTCGAAGCTGTCCACCTGGCGGCCGAAGGCATTGCGCCGGACAGTCATGTCCATCAGCCCCAGCGGCTCCAGGCTGCCGGCGCTGATGCTGGAAGCCATCAGTATCATACCGGCGCAGGTTCCCAGCACCGGTTTGCCCTCCCGCGCCAGCTTCCTGACGGACTCGTCCAGCCCGTAGAGGCGCATCAGTTTGAGCATGGTGGTGCTTTCGCCCCCCGGGATGATTAACCCCGCCAGGCGCGCCACTTCCTCTTTTTTACGCACCGGGATTGCCCCCACCCCTAGTCTTTCCAGGCAGTGGATGTGCTCTATAAAAGCCCCCTGCAGGGCTAATACGCCGATTTTCATATCATTTTCTTCAAACCGGGAGCCATTTCAGGCTGCTAAAACGAGTGGCGCCGCCCCGACCGCCTGTTGGACAGGGAGGGAGGGGCGGCGCTTTATCAACCTAAATCTTGACCAGTCTGGCCGAATGGACTCCCTCCAGCGCCAGAATCTGCTGCCTTTGCGCCTCGGGCAGGGGTTCGTCCAGCGCCAGAATCATGAGGGCCTCCCCCCGCTTTTCCAGGCGCGAAAGGTGCATGTAGCTGATGTTGATATCGGCGTCGCCGGCTATCTTGCCTACGGAACCAATCATTCCCGGCCGGTCGCGATGGTCGGCGAACAGGAAGAATCCCCCGCTGGGAATGATGTCCACCCAGAAATGGTTGACCTGCAGGATATGTGACTCCCCGCGCAGCACGGTGCCGGCCACGGTGACCGTTCCTTTGGTGGTGCCGGCTTCCAGTGTGATGAGGTTGGAGTAATTTTCGCAGGCGGGTTCTTTTTCTTCTGTTATTTTAATGCCGCGCCGAGCGGCCTCCATGCCCGCGTTGACCATGTTGACCCTTTCCTCGGTCAGGCGCCCCAGCAGCGCGCCCAGCACCACCGCCTTGAGGATATTGGTGTTGTAATTGGCAATCTCGCCCTGGTACTTGATATGCAGTGAGCCCATCTGCCCCTCACCCAGGTATGAAAGCAGCAACCCCAGTGAGTTGGACAGCTTGAGGAAGGGCGACAGCACAGCCATGGCGTCCGCCGATACCAGCGGCGCGTTGACGGCGTATTTGGCCGGCCTGCCCTCGAAAACGTCGATTATCTGCTCGATTACTTCGGTGGCCGCCAGCGTCTGCGCCTCCGCGGTGGAAGCCCCCAAGTGGGGAGTGACGATGATGCGGTCGGATGAAAAGAGGATGCTCTGTGTGCAGGGTTCTTCCACGAAGACGTCGATGGCGGCCCCTCCCAGACGGCCCTCGTTGATGGCTGACACCAAAGCCTCTTCGTCGATGAGGCCGCCGCGCGCAGCGTTGATGATGCGCGCGCAGGGCTTCATCATGGCGATTTGTTTGGCGCCAATAAGGTTGCGGGGGGATTCAATC
>CAZPAL010000025.1:0-4754 GCA_964584525.1 uncultured Dehalococcoidales bacterium
GTGGCAGCATGGCAGGAAAACACAGGCGGTCTATCTCCATGACCGCCTCGATGTCTGCCGATTCCATTCTACGGGCGCGGTAGGCCATCATTCACTCCAGCAACCTTAATTCTAGCATACATCCAGCCGCATCTGTGCACGAAGCTTACTTTTCGCCGTCGGAATAGTTATCATATATACAGGCGATGACGGACGGGGAGGTCGGCATGAAGAAAGTCTCTGTATTTATCGCGTGCTGCCTTGCGGCGCTGGCGCTCTTGCCAGCCTGCCAGAGCGCGGGAGGCGCGCTGGCAGGCACGGAGTGGGAACTCAGGTCCTACGGGCCGGAAAACAGCCCGACCGCTATTCTTCAGGGCACGCGGGTGACGCTGGCTTTCAACCAGGCTGCGGACAGGGCCAGCGGCCGGGCGGGCTGCAACAGCTACGGCGGGGAATGTTACATCCGGGGTGACAGAATCGACATACTCTATCTTTTCCAGACGGAAATGGCCTGCCAGTACCCCCCGGGCATCATGAACCAGGAATCCACCTACCTGACCCTGCTGCAAGCCGCCCGCAGCTTCGAAATCAGGAACAGCGAATTCATCATCTATGCCAGCGGGGGTATGCTGGTCTTTTCCCCGGCGGACTGAGCTTCATCCCGGTAGCGTTCCCATTCGCTGAAGAGGCACCCGCAATACTGCTGGCGGTACAGTTCCATGGGCTTGGTGATGTGCCGGCTCTGAGAGTAGCGTTTTCGAATGTCGGCATACAGGAACTCCGTCCCGCAGGCGGCGGCGCTTTCCTCGCCCGCGCGCCGCGCCGCCTCGTGCTGCTGGTGCGGGCTGATGAAGAGGCTGCTGGTGAAGCCCGCCATGCCCAGAGCGAAAGCGGTTTCGGCTGTTTTCCCCAGCCGCAACCGGAAGCAGTAAGAGCAGCGTTCCTGTTCATGGCCGGCTACGCGCCGGAAGTATTCAGCCATGTCGTAGCCCGGGGCGACCATCAGCGGGAAATCCAGCTTTTCGGCCAGCGCGCGCATGGCTTCCAGCCGGCGCCTGTGTTCGCTGAACGGATGGATGTTGGGGTTGTACCAGTATGCGGTAGGCTTGTAGCCCAGGCCGCGCCAGTGCTCCAGCGTATAAGCCGTGCAGTGGGCGCAGCAGGCATGAATCAGCACTTCAGGACTGGACATGGGCTTAAAACAGTTGCGGCGGTCTTTCTCTTTCGAAGGGGATGCCCAGGTGACGGTAGGCGGCGGCGGTGGCGGTGCGCCCGCGCGGGGTGCGGTCGATGAATCCCAGTTGCAGCAGGTAAGGTTCGTAAACGTCCATGATGGTGTCGGCCTCTTCGCTGATGGATGCCGCCAGTGTCTCCAACCCCACCGGGCCGCCCCCGAATTTGTGGATGACGGCTTCCAGCAGGCGGTGGTCTATCTCATCCAGTCCCAGTTCGTCCACGCCCAATTTCCCCAGCGCCGCCAGCGCGCTTTCGCCGCTGATAACCCCGTCTGCCATCACCTGGGTGTAGTCGCGGGCACGTTTGAGCAGGCGGTTGGCCACGCGCGGCGTGCCGCGCGCCCGCTGGGCAATCAGGCGCAAACCTTCCTCGGATGCTTCCACCCCCAGCAGGCGGGCTGAACGGCGGGTGATGGACTGGATGGCCGGGGTATCGTAGAAATCCAGCCGGTAAACCGCGCCGAAGCGGTCGCGCAGCGGTGAACTGAGCTGGGCGTAGCGCGTTGTAGCTCCGATGAGGGTGAAGGCCGGTAGTTTCAGCCGCAGGCTCTTGGCGGCCGGCCCCTTGCCGATGACGATATCCAGGGCGCGGTCCTCCATGGCCGGATAGAGAACCTCTTCCACCGCCCTGCCCAGGCGGTGGATTTCATCGATGAAAAGGATGTCGTGGGCGTGCAGGTTGGTCAGGATGGCTGCCAGGTCTCCGCCGCGTTCGATGGCCGGGCCGGAGGTGATGCGGATGCTGACTCCCATTTCCAGCGCGATGATGTTAGCCAGGGTGGTCTTGCCCAACCCGGGAGGGCCGTAAAGCAGGATGTGGTCCAGCGCCTCGCCGCGCGCTTTGGCGGCGGAAATGGCGATGCCCAGGTTTTCCTTGATGCCGGACTGGCCGACGAAATCCCCCAGGCTTTTGGGCCTGAGGCTGGAGTCCAGCGACCCGTCCTCCGCCAGCGGTTTGCCAGATATGACGCGGCTGATGGCTGCCTCCCCGGGGATAATTTGAGGCTATTATAACATATTTTTACCGGCGGACCGGCTGGCAGCCGGGATTCCCCCTCCCCGGATGCTTCAGCCACCCTTTGTGGCTTCCAGCATGGACACCTGTGAGGTAAATATCCGGGGTGCCTAAGAGGGGCGTTAGCCCCTCAAAACAATAATTCCCTTTCTCCCAGCTCCTTCACCATATACCCGTTCTCCAGCCCGTAGCCGGACTCCACATAGTAAGGGCGCACCCCCACCGCGCTGAGTACGGCCATGCGCTGCGCACCGAACTGGCGGGCGGCTATCTCTTCCGCCGCCGCCAGCAGCGCCCTGCCCAGACCGCGGTGCTGGGCCGAGGCGTCACCCTGTGTCCCCAGCGGCAGCTCCGTGCCGAAAACATGCAACTCGCGCACCAGCGCCACCGGCGGCGCTGCGCCAAGGACAGCCGGCGGGTCGTTCTCGATGCGCAGCCTGAGCAGCCCGAAGAGGGTTTCATGTTCGTCTTGAAAAGAAAGGAAAATCTCCCGGCCCCCTGAAGCCTCATAATCCAGCCGCGCCAAACGCGGTTCGCCCGGGGTGTACTTCGCCTTCAGGCGGTGGCCGTATTCGCGGCAGCGGATGCAGCGGCATTCGTCTCCGCGCAGGGCCATCACTTCCCTGACCCGTTCGCGCACCGAATCCCGCAGCCCTCCCACGATGTATTTGGCGGGAATGTCCCTCAGCACGCGCGAGATGCGCACGTACCCGGGCACCAGTGATTTGATATCCGCTATCAGATTTACCATTTCCTGCTCGGCGTACGGCTGGAAGCGCCCGGCCCGGAGCCACTGCTCAAGAATGGTCCCCTCCACCACCATCGTGGGATAAATCTTGAGGCCGTCGGGGCGGAAGCGCTGGTCGGAGAAGAGCATCCGGGCCATCTCCAGGTCGTGCCGCGGGTTGGAACCGGGCAGCCCCGGCATCCAGTGATAATACACCTTGAACCCGTATCTTTTTAAGAGGGCGGTGGCCCGGGCGACCGCCTCCACATCGTGGCCGCGGCGCACCTCGCGGTAAATGGCGTCATCCAGCGCCTGCACGCCCAGTTCCACCCTGGTGGTGCCGAATTCCAGCATGCGGCGCACCCCGGCCTCCCCGCACCCGTCGGGCCGCGTTTCGCCGCACAGCCCCACGCAGCGCCGGGCGGCCTGCAGGTTAGCCCGCTGCGCCTCGGCCAGACTTGGCGAAACACAGCCGTTGAGGCCGTCGTAGCAGCCCTTGATGAACTCGTACTGGTATTCCGGCGGGGTAGCCAGGAAAGTGCCGCCCATGATGATGAGCTCCACCTTGTCGCTGGGGTGCCCCATGCCGGTAAGGGTGTCGAGGCGCACTTCCACCTGGCGCCGGGCGTCGTAATCACAACCGATGGCGCGCAGCACGGCCGGGGATTCGGGGGTGTAGCTTTGGGGGGTGGCGCCGTAGGTGGGGCAATAGACGCAACTACCGGGGCAGCCGGCAGGCCGGGTCATCACCGCCACCGGCGTCACGCCGGATATGGTCCGCGAAAGTTTTTTCATGCTTGTTTATTCCGGTGTCACTATGAGGAGCGCGGCGGCGCGGCAATCCTGTGCTCCGGGAGAGCGCCGCTCCGCCGAATCCTTCGTGCGTCCCTCACGCATTCCAGGATGGATGCGAAAGACCGGTGCCTGCCGGAGGCCGGGCGGAGAGTGGCTGAGGTATCCTGGGAGGGGCGGCTGTTTCACGGTTTCACAATTACAGGGGAGACCTCGCCAACTTGCCCTTGCTCACCTGACGGAAAACCCAGTACGAGTACACCACGCTGATGACCGTCACCGCCAGCACGCTCCCCATCAGCACCCAGATAGCCGCCCCCGGCCGGAAGACCGAAAGCACTGTCAACACACCGGCGGCCACGAACAGGCGGCCTCCAAGGCGGTGGGTGCGGTCCCAGACCTCATCATTGGCCAGCGTCCAGGGCGTGCGGATGCCCACCATATAATTGCGTTTAGCGCGCATCACCATAACCCCGATGAAAACGAACAGCAGGCCGGTGGCCGGCATCAGGAGTTGGGTCATATCGAAGCGGTAATCCAGGTTCCAGAGGATGCTAAGAACGTAGATGTAAAGGAAGAAAAGCTGGAACAGGATAATAAACCATCCGTAAAGCCCGATGAATTTGCGGATGTTGGCCTTGAGCGGGTCGATTGACGGCACCGCCAGCAGCAGCAGGCTGATGCCCGTCACGATGAACGGGAACAGGAACATGCCCCAGAAACGGCTGGTGTAGCCGTCGGCCTCACCGGCGGCGTTCCAGTGCGAGGCCATCGTTTCAGGCATCTGCGGGTAGAAGATTCCGGCCAGGACGTAGAAGGCCACCACCAGCAGTAGAATGGGAGGGAGGTATTTTTTCATTTACTCTCTTCCGTATTCCAATTCTGCACCAGCGCCTTGATGCGCTTGGCCAGTTCGGCGTCACCGCGCAGGCGCTCAAGGCGCTGGTGCAGAATTGGAATACGGAAGAGAGTAAATGAAAAAAAACCAACCAAACACACCCAACAC
>CAZPAL010000025.1:4764-12158 GCA_964584525.1 uncultured Dehalococcoidales bacterium
TGTGTGGGTGTGTTTGGTTGTGTTTGGCGTCACCGCGCAGGCGCTCGATGAAAATCGGGCAACCCTCGAGCAGCTGGTTCTGGGCTGCTTCAGCCATGCTCGATATCAGGTTCTGGCTGCTGGGGTCGGCCGGGGTATTATTCATCAGCGGGGCCTGCGCCGCCATCTGGCGCTTGATATCCTCCGCCGTGAAGCGCATGGGGCTGATACACATCTTGTACCACTGGCACTGCTTGCACTCCAGTACGGCATTGGCTTCGTTTAACACATCTCCCATATTTCCACCTCAACTAATTTAATGTTACTCCCTGGCGCGGTTCAGGTTCAACTCCAGCTCTTTCAGGCTGATGAAAGCACCGCGTTTGATGTGGACGATGACGCCCTGACTGTCAATCATGAAGGTGGCCGGGATGCCGCTTACGCCGTAGGTCTGCGAAAGGCGCGCGCCGCTGTCCAGCACGGCGTTCAGCCCGTAGCCCTGGCCGTTGAAGTAGGCGCTGATAGCCGCCGCCGAATCCTTCATATTGACGGTCAATATCTCCACCCGGTCCTCCCTGGCCGCTTCGTTCCGGCGGGCGGTTTCCAGGAAGGGCATCTCATCCAGGCAGTAGGGGCAGTCCAGCGCCCAGAAGTTCAGGATTACGCCCCGCCCCAGGTAGGAACTCAGGCTGACGGTCTGCCCACTGAGGTCCTTGAGGGCAAAATCAGGGGCAAAATTGCCCACGCGGTTGCCCGTTCCGCCGGTGGTGGAGGCAGGCTGGCAGCCGGCTATCACGCCGGTGAGAAGGATTAGAGAAACCAATATCAAGCCTATTCTATTTAACATAACACATCCTTAACTGCTGCCGGCGGCTACTCCCAGGCCGTAGAGCCAGCTAAGCTTGCCGGTGATAATAAGCAGCCCGATGATGACCAGCAGCACCCCGCTGACGGCGTATATCCAGCGGCTGAAACGGGCGATTTTTCTGAGAGCCGGGCTGAGGAAACCGAAGAAAGCCCCCATCAGCAGGAAAGGCACTCCCAGGCCGAGCGAATATACGGCCAGCAGCCATGCCCCCTGCCAGGCGGTTTCCGAGTTGAAAGCCAGCGTCAGCACGCTTCCTAATAGCGGGCTGAGGCAGGGAGTCCAGGCTACGGTGAAGACGGCGCCGATGGCCGCCGAGCGCAGGTAGCCGGTGGTGTCGCTCAGGCGGGGGGAGAGCCTTTTCTCGAAATTAAGCCAGGGCACCCTGAGCGAGGCCAGCATGTAGGCGCCGAACAGAATGAGCACGATGCCCGAAATCCACTGCACGGCGGTGGAATTGGGGTTGATGAATACCCCGGCCATGCCCGCCAGTGCCCCCATCAGCGTGAACATGACGGCGAAACCCAGCACGAAACTCAGCGAATGCAGGAAGAGCGGCCGGCGCCGCAGGGTGGCAGCCTCCAGTATCTCCGGTCCGGCCAGGCTGGCCAGGTAAACCGGCACCATCGGGAGTACGCAGGGGGTGAAAAAGGAAACCACGCCGGCCCCGAAGGCCGCCCAGGTGCTGATGTCGTCCATATGTATAATTATAACAGAACTCGCCAAAAGTCGGCGTGGGGGCATTCACCCGGTGCCCATGCTGGAGGCCACAGAGGGTGGTCGAAGCATCCTGGGTGGGGAAAATCACACCACCCGGGGCGAAATCACCCCTGCCCCTCTCTTGGGAAGAGAGGGGGAAATATATTCAAGAGGGGCTTACGCCCCTCTTGGACTCCCGGATTTTTTCGTGTCCATGCTGGAGGCCACAAAGGGTGGCTGAAGCATCCGGGGTGGGGAAAATGAACGTGTTACCGGCTGGGCGCGGGTTTTTTCGGTTTAACCGGCTTTCCTGCCAAATAACTGTTCTCAGTCCCTTCCCTCACCCCGACACTCCTGGATAGCGCGCTCACCATATACTGGTTCAGGCTGACACCCTCCAGTTCGGCTATGCGTATCAGTGATTCGTGAAGAGACCGGGACATACGCAGCACCACTTTTCCGCTGTACTTCTGTGGTTCCACCGGCAGCGGGATGCTGATGCCCAGTTTGAGGCAGGTTTCAAACCACTCCGGCTTTTCAGCCAGCAATTCCCTGATGGCCTCTTCGGGCGTCTCGCCGGTCATTGTCAGGTCGGGTAATTCCACATACCCGGCCACGTAGTAACCGCCCTGCTCGCCGCGGTGTTTGACGGTCATCGTGTAAGGCAGATTCATGTAAAAATCTACCAGCTGTTTAATATCTTTAGTCATCCAACCCTCCCTTCACCTCGTCGATGATTTCGAGGATGCCTTCAACGTAATGGGCGCTCACCGGGTTCCTGCGCCTGTAGGGGTAAACGTGGCTCCCGATGTGCGCTTTGGGGTGGCTGCCTCCTTCGACAATTTCACCATATTGTCTGATTAATGCCTCGAAATCTTCCAGTGAAACATTGTTGAGATTTTTTCTGATGCGCTGCTCTTTTTTATCTGCTTTGCTCATAAAAATCTCTTGAATTAAATAGTATCACCGGTGATACTATGTGTCAACCCCCGCCAATCTCACCGCCGTTACGCACGGGGAGTCCGAGGGGGGTGAAACCCCTCTCGTAAAATAAAACCCCCTCTCCACGCTGGAGAGGGGGCAGGGGGTTTCTGTTGTCCATGCTGGAGGCCACAAAGGGTGGCTGAAGCATCCAGGGTGGGGACAAAAGTGCATTCAACTGACGGACCACCCCACCAAGATGTTTCGCTTCGCTCCAACATGACACAGGGGGCTCGATGCTTCAGCCGTCCTCCGCGACTTCCAGGGTGGATACGAAGAAGCGGGGAGTCCGAGGGGGGTGAAACCCCTCTCGTAAAATAAAACCCCCTCTCCACGCTGGAGAGGGGGCAGGGGGTGAGGTTCTGAAGCCCCCTCTAGTCCTGCACGCCGATGAGGGCTGCCGCCTTGAGCGAGGAAAAAAGCGCCAGCGCGCAGTACCATTTTACACGCGTGCGGCTGGCATCCTTGGTTTCGAGCGGGCCCACCGCCTCCACCTGCACAAACCCCGGGCTGGTCAGGCCGCAAAGCGCCCCTTCCCCGAACTGCACAGCGTAGATGGTAGAGCAATCTCCGCCGGTGGTATCGGTCTCCACCGCGTCCGCCACCACATGGGTATCTTTCACCCAGTCACAGACGCCGATAGGGATGCCGTTCCAGAGCTGCACGAAATTGCCCCAGCGGTCGCGCTCGGCTTCTATCAATCCGCCGGCGGCGCGCACCAGCGCATTGATTTTACGCCGGGAACGCCGGCTCATGAGCAGCATATCGGGCTTGCCGCCCCGCACGGCGTCTATCACTTCGTCCAGCAGGTCCAGCGACAGGTTGCCCCCGGCGTCTCCGGTGCTGATGAGCTGGCTGCTTTCGGCGCCCGTGCCGATGAGCCGGGCCAGCCCGTCGAAGGCATTGGCGTCGGCTGCGGCGTCTCCATAGATGAAAGCCTCCTCAAACTTGTGTTTCAGCGCCTTGGCCTTCAGTTCGATGACCGCTACCTGCAGGTCCTGTATGTTGGAACGCGTGGCTTTCAAGAAATTGTCCACGTCGGCGTCGCCGCCCAGGATTTTGAGCGTGGCTGTGAGCTGCGTAAACTCCGGCGTGGATTCGGCCCATTCGTCGCCCACCCCGTAAAAGCCGATATCCGGCAGGGTCTTCTCCTGGTTGTAGGTCAGCCCGTTGCCCGTGATTTCGATGAACGGCAGGTGCTGCAGCACAGGGGAGTCCCTGACCACGGTTTCGATGATACCCTGGGTGAGGATATCGTTGGACAGTTTGCTGGCTTCGAGCAGCGTCATCGCCATGCTTATTTACCTCCCATGGCATACTGGATTTTTTCGCGCGCCGAAAGGGGGGCGGATTCGCTGGAGCGCAGCGGTGCGCCGGAAGGCAGTTGGTGGCGGGCGTACTCGCTTTCCATTTCCTGCCGGATGCGCCCGGCGATGCTCCTGGCGTATTCCAGGGAAGCCTGAATCTGCTTGATGCTCTCACCCTTGATAAGTTCTTCGGGAAGCCCCGGGTTGGCGGCCAGCACCAGGTCGCGGTATCCGGCCACGGCCTCCCGGAGGCTGTTTTCCAGCCGTTTGATGTCTTTTTCGCCGGCGTCCAGGGTGGTCTTCAGGCTGGCGATGGCGCCGTCTTTTTCCGTCAGGCTCACCCTGAGCCCCGCCAGTAACTGGCTTTCGCCGGCACCTGTCTGTGCCGGGGATACTGTGATTGCGCTGGTTTCGGATTCGTTCACTTTCCATCCTCTATTCATTTTCATCCGCCCTGTGCCCGTGCCGGCAGGGGTAACACACTCACGCTCATCCCTTCAGGCCATAACAGAACAGATGTGCTAATCAGTATAAAAGCGGAAACCGGCGGTAACAAGCGCAATCTGTCGCCGCGCAGGGTTAGTTTGTCACCGCGATTTTGAGATAAAGGTTGAGGTATGGTTCGGTATCGGCGGAGCGAAACAGGTTGAAATCCAGCTTTTGCGCCGGGCCGGGTTTGTCGAACAGGAATTCAACCTGGTAGGCCTGTTGTTCGCCGTCGCCCAGCGCCAGTGTGATGACATCCGTCTCGACGCCTTCGATGTACGCGCGCACGCTGTCGCCGGACAGGCGCAGGATGTAACTGGTGCGGGCTTTTTCGTGGTTGACCACCACCACCGTCACGGCGGCTTTTTCTCCCACCTTCAGGTTCTGCGGGTAGTCCGCCGCCATGCCCCCGGCCCCCAGCAGGTAGAATTCGCTGATGGGCTGGATGTTCTTGTTATAAGTGTAAACGGCCACGCCTCCGGCTACGACGATAACCAGCGCCAGCAGGACGTAAAGGGCACGGTCTATGGCGGCCAGGGAGCGCCACTTCTCCAGCCACGAATGAGCCGGCTGGTCCGCTTCCTCGGAGGCCCCGCGCCGCCGCCACCAGGCAATCAGGCACATCGCCAGGGTGATGCTTTCCAGCCAGATGAGCATGGGAAACAGGCTGATTTCCCAGATATAATTTAACAGCAGCCCTGTCAGAGCTACCAGGGAGAATGAAAGCGCCAGGCTGTACGCCAGCCGTTCGGCGATGCCCAGGCTGCGCCTGGCCGGGAAGAGAGCCGCCGTCAGGGCATACCCCGGGCAGAACAGCACGAAAGGCACGCCCAGGATGATGCGCGGGATATCGGTGGGGATAATCGAAACAGCCGGAATCAGCAGCAGGCTGATGGCGGCTATGGTGACAAGGTCGGCATATTTGCTGAACGCGCTACGCATCGTTTCCGGTCATTGTAGCACGCCGGGGCCGCTTGTCGCATCATGCCGTGACAATGCTGCTGTGTCATGCTGGAAGCCGCGAAGAGTGGCTGAAGCATCTGGAGCGGGGTTCGGGGGTCCTGTTCTCAACCATTCCGGTACAGAATGACCTTCACCGGGCCGAAAAAGCAGCCCAAATCGCCGGCGGTGGTCATGCGTATGCCGGGGCCGTTGTCGCTGGCCAGCTGAAGCGGCGGATAAAGCACGGTATATACCCCGAACGAGGTCTGGTAACAGGACGGGCGGGCGCTGTCACCCTGCCCGATGCGCAGTTCACTGCCGCCCGCGCCCAGGCGGTTGGTTTCTATCATCCATTGCAGCCAGCCCTGATGGCGCACCTGCAAGCACAACGGATACCCGTAGCCGTTATCGGTGGAGCCGACGCCCTGCCACAAGCGGCACTGGCTGATGACGGCCTCCCCGCCGTCCGCCCACAGGAAGATATCGTAAAGGTTGGGCGCGCCGGTGACGAATTGCCCCTCCAGCAGGTCGAAAGCGATGAACTTCTCCCCGCTGCCGCTGAGTGAAAAGGTTTTGCGTTCGGTGCCGTTGACCTGTACGCTGCCGGATAAAGAGGCAGCGCTGATGCTGTCGATGGTGAGCGCCAGGCGCACGCCGGCGCGCCTCACCCGCCAGCGCGTGTCCGCCGGAGCGGGGATGGCAAGCGATTTACTGTAATCCGGCAGGGCGGGTTTGGCGGTGACGCTCACCGCGTGCTGCCCGGCCTCCAGGTCGTCCGAATCCTGCAGGCCAGGGCTGTAACTCAGCACCTCCACGCGGGCCGGGCTGTCGCTATGATAATTGTTGACGCCCATCCTATGCCCCCTGCCCCTGGTATTCCACCTGCCAGGCCGCCGCCCCGCTGCCGTGTTTCACATCCAGTTCCAGCCGCGCCCACTGCCGGCTGAGATGGAAACAGGCCGTATCGCCTGCCGCCAGCATGGTTTCAGGAGCAATCTCGATGCCGAGCAGGCTGCCGCTGAAAGCCCGCAGGCGGTAGAGCAGCGAAGCGGACGCATCCGTATTTTTGAGCAGCATGGTCTTGGGCCCCAGTTGGGCCACCGGCCACGACACCGCCCGCTGGTATTCCGGGGTGGTGATGCCGCTGCCGCTGCCCGAGTCGATTTTCCACATAATCCCTCCTAAGAACAAATGTACTAAACAGTATAAAAATCCGGCGGGCCGGGCGCAACGGCCTGCTGTCGCGCATCGGTGAAAACGCAGGGGAGTCCGAGAGGGGTGAAACCCCTCTCGATAAATTAATACCCCCTCTCCACGCTGGAGAGGGGGCCGGGGGTGAGGTCCAAAGGTTCTCATCCCGGGATGGAACTCGGCTATCCACAGGCAGCCGTTAGTGCTAAACTGTCTGCCGATATGGCAGATAATATGCGCCGCCTGGCGGGGTTCAGGCATTCAGCGCTTTTCTCCAGTTCCATCTACTTGCTGGCCGGCAATGCGCTGGGGGCGCTTTCCGGTTTCGTCTTCTGGGCGCTGGCGGCGCGGCTGTATCCCGCCGAAACGGTGGGCATCGCCTCGGCATCCATCTCCGCCGTCGCCCTGCTGGCGAGTGTTTCCCACTTGGGCATGGGCTACGGCCTCATCAAATTTCTACCCGGGCGCAGCCCAACCGCAGCCAGCCGCCTCATCAATGCCAGCCTGCTCATCGGTCTGGCGCTGGGAGCCCTGGCCGCCGGTATCTACCTGGCGGGGCTGGACGTGTGGTCTTCCCGCCTCATCAGCCTGCGCCGGCATCCGCTGCTGCTGGCCGGTTTCGGCGGCATCGTGATGGCTTCCATAGCCTCCGCGGTGCTCGACAACACCTTCATATCGCAGCGCAAGTCCAAATATGTCACCCTGCGCGGCATCGTCTTCAACCTGGGCAAAATCGGCATGCTGCTGGTGCTGGTGCGTTACCTGTCGCAAAGCGGGGTGCTGGTAAGCTGGGGAGTCGCCCTGGCGGTATCGCTCGTTTTGAGCGCCATTTTTCTGCTCCCCCGCGCGCTGCCGGGCTACCGCCCCGGCTTGGCCCTGGCGCCCGACGGCATGCGGCCGATGCTGGCATATTCGCTGGCCAACAACGTCACCGCCTTCCTGCT
>CAZPAL010000026.1:0-12144 GCA_964584525.1 uncultured Dehalococcoidales bacterium
CCAGGACACGTCAGCCCTCTACGGCTTCAATGCCAGATACACTTTCGCCAACTTCGTGGTTGGCCCGGGTAATCAACTGGCTCACGCCGCCGCCCTCAGCGCCTCCCGCAAACCAGCCGAGGCGGTCTATAATCCGCTCTTCATCTATGCCGAACCGGGTTTGGGAAAAACCCATCTTATGCAGGCCATCGGGCACCAGGCGCTGGAAAACGACCTGCGCCCCCTCTATGTCTCCGGCGAGCAGTTCACCTACGACTTTATCGAGTCCATCCGCGAAAGGCGCACCGACGAGTTCCGTTCCCGTTACCGCAGCGCGGACCTCCTGATGGTGGACGACATCCACTCCCTGAGCGGCAAGGAGCAGACCGAGGAGTGTTTCTTTCACACTTTCAATGAACTGCACAACGCCGGCCGCCAGATTGTCATCACCAGCGACCGCAAGCCCAAATCGATGCTGAAAATGGAGGAAAGGCTGAGGAGCCGTTTCGAATGGGGCCTGATGGTGGACATCCAGCCGCCCGACTACGAAACCCGGCTGGCTATCCTTAAAACCAAGGCCGTCGAATCACACACTGCGGTTGGCCCTGACGTGCTCGAGATGCTGGCCCGCGAAGTGAGGCAGAACATCCGCGAACTCGAGGGCAGTTTGAACCGCATCCTGGCCTATGCCCGCCTGATGCGCTCTTCCATCACGCCTGAACTGGCGCAAAAGGCTATGAGCGACATCGGCACGCGCGCTCAACCCGCCGGGAAGGGTTATGAGCCAGGGCTGGTCGTTCGCGCCGTGGCCGAAAGATTCGCTCTCTCCCCGGAGGCGCTGACCGGCCGCAAGCGCGACCAGGACACCGCTCTGGCGCGCCAGGTAGCTATGTTCATCCTGAAGCAGTACGGAGGCTGCTCCCTGGCGGCTGCCGGCTCCGCCCTGGGCGGCCGCAACGCCAGCACCGTCAGCCACGCCTGCGAAAAAATTGCGCGGGATAGCGCAGCCTCGCATGAACTCCGCACCCGCATTGAAGACATCCAGCGCAAGCTGGCTTCGGGCAGACCCTAACCCTTTCAGCGGCGCACGCCGTCTCAGTTATCCAATGCTTTTTTCGATAACCTCTCCCTTTTTTGCATAACCCCAAACAGATTCGTGCCTGTTCCCGGCTGCCTTGCAGGAGCTTTCGATAACTTCCACGGCTGAAAGCATCGTTATGCAAAGGGTATGCTATTATTATTGTTACTGAACAGGAACTTAAAACATATATTTTTTAGATTGGATAGAACGGTAACAGACAGCTATGTTGGATAAAGTTTGCCTCAAGATTAAATCCGGCGACGGCGGACCCGGAGCGGTCAGCTTTCGCCGCGAAAAGTTCGTGCCGCTGGGCGGCCCCGACGGCGGCGACGGCGGGCGCGGGGGAGCGGTCATCATCAAAGCCGATCCGTCATTCGACAGTCTCAATCATTTCCTGCGCAAGAGGGTTTTTCAAGCTGAAGACGGCAAGCGCGGCGCCGCGCGCAAGAAGCACGGCAGGGACGGGCTGGAACTGATACTCCCGGTGCCTGTCGGCACTGTCGTAAGCCGCCGCGCCGGCGCTTTCGACAACGTTTTGATAACCGACCTTTCCAGGGCAGGTCAGCAAGTCGAGGTAGCCCGCGGCGGCAAGGGCGGGTTGGGCAATACCCACTTCGTATCTTCGGTCAACCGGGTGCCCCGCCTGGCGCAGAATGGGGAGCCGGGGGAGGAGCTGGAAATCTGCCTGGAACTAAAACTTATCGCCGATGTAGGCATTATCGGTTATCCCAACGCCGGCAAATCCTCGCTGCTGGCGGCGGCTTCGGCGGCCAACCCCAAAATAGCCGATTACGCCTTCACCACCCTGGAACCGTCGCTGGGGGTGGTGGACAGCGGCCGACGCAGTTTCGTGCTGGCGGAAATACCGGGGCTGATTGCCGGGGCTCACCAGGGCCGGGGGTTGGGGCATGATTTTCTGCGCCACGTGGCGCGCACGCGCCTGCTCCTGCACCTCATTGACGGCTCGGCGCCGCAACCGGTGGACAACATGATTGCCGTGAACAACGAGTTGTCCCTTTTCGACCCGTCGCTGGCTCAAAAACCGCAGGTGGTGGCAGTAAACAAGATAGATTTGCCCGAGGTCAGGCAGCGCATGGCCGAACTCAGGCAAATCTTTGCGGACGCCGGGCACGAGGTGCACTTCATCTCCGCCTGCGGCGGCGAAGGGGTGGCTGAGCTGATGGATTTTATAGCCCGGTGGCTGGAAGAGAATGTCGTTTCGGAAGAAACTGTTCTCGCGGATGTCCCCGTTCTCAGGCCGGGCCTGCGGGAGACGGAACCCGTCATCCACAAAGCAGGTGAGGTATTCATCATCTCATCGCCGTTCCTGGAGCAAATCGTGGCCGGCAGCGACATCACCAACCCGGAGGTGCGCCGCCAGATAACCGCCGTTCTTTCGCGCCCGCGCATGCAGCGCCGGATGGAAAAAGCCGGAGTGGTACCCGGCTCCAGCCTTCGGATAGGCGATTTTGAATGGACCTGGTGATGAAAAGCGCCGTGCTGGGGGGAACCTTCGACCCCGTTCACCTCGGCCACCTGATGCTGGCCGAGGTGGTGCGTGAACACCTGGCGCCGGCTGAGATTATCTTCATGCCCGCCGCCAGCCCCTGGATGAAGGAGCACCTGCCGGTTTCTGCGGCGGAAGACAGGCTGGAGATGGTGAGGCTGGCGACACGCGGCCGGAAGGGCTTCAGCGTCTCTACGATTGAAATTGAGCGCGGCGGGCCGACTTATACGGTGGATACCCTGCGCGAACTGCGCAGGCGGCTTCCTGAGGGAAGGGAGCTCTATTTTATCCTGGGCTGGGACAACCTGCTCGAACTGCCGCGCTGGCGCGAGCCTCAGGAGCTCATCCGACAGTGTACGCTGGTGGCGGTGCCGCGCATCGGTCAGCGGGTGCCCGATGCAGCTATGCTGGAAAAACTCGTTCCCGGTCTGTCCGCCCGGGTGATACTGCTGTCCAAACCCGAGGTTGATATCAGCGCCTCGGTCATCCGGGAGCGTGTGCGCCGCGGGGAAAGCATCCGCCACCTGGTGCCGGAAGCGGTGGAGGTGTATATAAAGCGGCGGGGGCTGTACCTCGACTAACAAAAAGATTAACAGGCCCATTCCATTGGTTAATGTCGTGGTTGAGTTGTATAATTCAGCAGGGGATTAGAAATGGTACTTCTCACAGACAAGGTTTGCTCACACGAACATGAGTTGGACCTCCCATTAGACAGCATCACCTTGGGCGATTGCCTTTCCTTCATGCGCAACTTGCCGGATAATTGTATCGATTTTATTATTACCTCCCCGCCCTACGCCGATAACCGGCAAAGTGAATATCAGGGGGTGCCGATCAAGCATTATGTGGACTGGTTTTTACCTATTTCCGCCGAGCTGAAAAGAATTTTAAAGCCTGATGGTTCATTTGTTTTAAACATTAAGGAACGAGCGGTAGATGGTGAACGGCAGACCTATGTACTGGAACTCATTCTTGAGATGAAAAAACAGGGTTGGTTCTGGATTGAAGAATATATCTGGCACAAGAAGAATTGTTTTCCTGGAAAATGGCCTAATAGATTTAGGGACGCTTGGGAACGCTGCCTTCATTTTTCCAAACAAAAGAAATTCAAAATGTATCAGGATGCGGTGATGGTTCCAGTGGGAGATTGGGCTGAAAAGCGGCTGGAGAAGCTTAGCGAAACGGACCGCATACGGGATGAATCCCGTTCTCTCAGTGGCTTTGGAAAAAATATCTCAAACTGGCTGGGCCGTGAGTATGTTTACCCTACCAATGTCCTGCACCTGGCAACCGAATGTTCCAATCGCAAACACAGCGCGGTATTCCCTGTGGGCTTGCCCGCATGGTTCATCAAGCTTTTCACCCAACAAGGTGATATTGTCTATGACCCCTTTATGGGGTCCGGTACCACAGCTTTGGCCTGTATTGAGCTTGACCGCCGCTATATTGGAACAGAAATCATGGAGAATTATCATCGACTGGCAATAAACGCTATTCCAGCACACCGCCAATTAGTTATGGCCGTGAGAGAGGGGCGCAATGGATATCACGGCGTTAGAGATACTGATAAATAAATGCCTGCAAGATTTTTACAGACGGCGCATGCAAAAACTGGATGGTCTTAAACTCAAGAATTTCTTGAGGAGAAAAAACCCCTATTTGTTTCGCGCCCTGGCCACAGAAAGCGCCTCGGAAATTGTTGAAAAAGTGATGGTCGCATTCATAGGTTCTTCCGATGAAACCATTTTCGGCGATGCGTTTTTTGAGCCGATTGCACTTATTGCCTCGAACGGGAAGGTATCGGACGGAGCAGGCGTGGATATAGTGGTTGAAAAAGATGATGCCATACTTGCCATAGCACTAAAATCGGGGCCAAATATATTCAACGCCGCTCAAAAGAAGCGCCAGAACCAGGAATTCATGAGCGTTCGCAACAGGCTCTTTAAAATGCACAAGCGCTTCGATGCCATGCTGGGTCACGCATACGGGCAATTGGAAACAATGCCAAATAGCGACAAGATTTATCGTGACACGTCAGGCCAGGCTTTTTGGGAGGAGATAACGGGCGAACCGGATTTTTACATTAAGTTAATCACACTGATGAAGGATGCTCCGCTCAAACATAAGAAAGAGTATGATCCTGTTTGGAATGCGGCTCTCAATCGTTTTACGGCTGAATTCGTAAGCGATTTTTGTTTTCCGGACGGCAGAATAGACTGGGAAAAACTAACTCGTTTTGTCAGTGAAAAACCGGTCAGGCGTTCCAGGCTGCGATAGTTTGTCCATCCGCATTTTATTAAAAGAAAGGACCGGCGTCGAATCGACTGCCGGCCCTTTCTTTGTCGTTCCGTGTTTGCCTAGATGTCCAGGTTTTTGACGCTGGTGGCGTGGGCCTGGATATAATTCTTGCGCGGCAGCACCTCGTCCCCCATCAGCATACTGAAGATGCCGTCGGCTTTCGAGGCGTCCTCCACGCCCACCTGGAGCAGGGTGCGCGAGACCGGGTTCATGGTGGTTTCCCATAACTGCTCGGCGCTCATTTCGCCCAGACCCTTGTAGCGCTGGACGTCGCTCTTCTTGTTTTCCTTCTTGATGCGGGAGAGCAGTTCGTCTTTTTCCTGGTCCGAATAAATCCAGTGGTCCTCCCGGCCGGCGCGCACACGGTAAAGCGGGGGCTGGGCGATGTAGAGGTGCCCCTGGTTAATCATCTCCGGCATATGGCGGAAGAAGAAAGTCAAAAGCAGCGTGCGGATGTGCGCTCCGTCCACGTCGGCGTCCGTCATCAGTATCAGGCGGTGGTAGCGCAGCCTGGCCACGTCGAAGTCGGCATCGATGCCGGTGCCCAGCACCGTAATCATGGCCCGGATTTCCTCATGGGCGAACATGCGGTCGGGAGAAGCCTTCTCCACGTTCAGAATCTTGCCTCTGAGCGGCAGGATGGCCTGGAAGCGGCGGTTGCGTCCCTGTTTGGCCGAGCCGCCGGCGGAATCACCCTCTACCAGGTATAGTTCGCACAGCGAAGGGTCTTTCTCCGAGCAGTCCGCCAGTTTCCCGGGCAGCGTGCCGGTGTCCAGGCCGCTCTTGCGGATGATGAGGTCGCGCGCCTTGCGGGCGGCTTCGCGCGCCCGGGAGGACATGACGCACTTCTCGATAATCTTCTTGGCGTCCTCCGGGTGCTCTTCCAAATAGAGGGCCAGTTCGTCGGTGACGGAGCTTTCCACGAACCCCTTGATTTCGATATTGCCCAGCTTGCCCTTGGTCTGGCCTTCGAACTGGGGGTCGGCCAGCTTGACGCTGACCACCGCCGCCAGCCCCTCGCGCACGTCGTCGCCCACCAGATTGGGGTCGTCTTCCTTGAGCAGCTTGTTTTTATGCGCGTAGTCGTTAAGCACGCGCGTCAGCGCCGAGCGGAAGCCGGTGAGGTGAGTGCCGCCGTCGATGGTGTTGACGCAGTTGGCGAAGGCCAGCGTATTATCGGCGTAGCCGTCATTGTATTGCAGGGCCACCTCCACCACACTGTGGTCGGATTGGCGCGTGATGAAAATGGGGTGCGGGTGGCGCACCGCCTTGTTGCGGTTGAGCCGGCGCACGAAACCGGTTATGCCGCCTTCAAAATAGTAGCTCAGAGCGCGGTCATGGCGCAGGTCGGTGAATTCTATTTCCAGCCCGCGGTTGAGGTAGGCGATTTCGCGCACGCGCTCGCTGAGGGTTTCAAAATCGTATTCCAGTTCGGTGAAGATTTCGCTGTCGGCCAGGAAGGTCGTCTCGGTGCCGGTGCCTTCGGCTTCGCCCACGACCGCGACCTCTCCCAGCGGCTTGCCGCGGATGGTGCGGCGCGACGGCGTAGATGAAATGGATGCTGCCCAGCGGCTTGCCGCGGCTGTATTGCTGCCGGTAGAGCTTCCCGTTGGATTTGACGCTGACCTCCAGTTTTTCGGAGAGCGCATTCACCACCGAGGCGCCCACGCCGTGCAGCCCGCCCGAAACCTGGTAAGCTTTGCCGCCGAATTTGGCGCCGGCATGCAGCACTGTCATCACCGTCTGCAGGGCCGAAACCCCGGTGGTGGGATGCTTGTCTACCGGGATGCCGCGGCCGTTATCCGCCACCGACACGGAGTTGTCCGCATTGATGGTGACGATGATTTTGTCGCACACACCGGACATGGCTTCATCCACGCTGTTATAGACGATTTCGTACACCAGGTGGTGCAACCCGCGCTGGTCGGTGGAGCCGATATACATGCCGGGGCGCTTGCGCACCGCCGTCAGCCCTTCCAGCACCTGGATATCAGCAGCGGTATAGTCGCTGCGGGATTGAGCTTTTTTATCTGCAGGCATTTCCTGATTCATAATCGTCACCTTGCCAGCCGCTCCGCGCTTTACGCTGTGGAGGGCTTATCGAAAGAGTAGCCGGGCGGCTATAAAAAACCCCAGCCCGAAGCTGGAGGATTTTCTATAAACTGCTTCACCCATTTGTGAACATTATACCACAATTCAGGCATAGCGATAAAGTTTTTAACCTGACCTGGGCCCTGAAATCCGCAGCCGGGGCGGTGCCTCATTTTGCCAGCGGACCGGTGCGCATGTATAATTTTGGGCGTTAAGGAGGCACCCACCATGACCGTTTCTCAGGACCTCAGGCGTTTCGACAGCCTGGTTGAACTCATCCGGCAACTCAGGGGACCGCAGGGCTGCCCCTGGGACCGCCAGCAAACCCACGCCTCGCTGCGGGAACACCTGCTGGAAGAAACCTATGAGGTGCTGGAGGCGCTGGATGAGCAAGACCAGGCCAACCTGCCGGTTGAGCTGGGCGACCTGCTGATGCAGGTAGTCTTCCATGCAGAGCTGGCAGCCGAAGCCGGGCGCTTCGACATCGGCGGTGTCATCGAAGGCATCTGCCGCAAGCTCATTTCCCGCCATCCGCACGTTTTCGCCGGCCGCCGTGTCAAGGACAGCGCCGAGGTGCTGGCTAACTGGGAGGAACTCAAGCAAGCCGAACGCCGGCATCGGGGCGGCATGTTGGACGGCGTGCCTAAGATGCTGCCGGCCCTCTCCTACAGCCAGTCGGTGCAGGACCGGGTGGCCAGGGTGGGGTTCGACTGGCCGGATGACGCGGGCGTGCTGGATAAGCTCAACGAAGAACTGGCCGAGTTCAGGCAAGCCCCGGACCAACCGGCACGCGAGGCGGAATTCGGCGACATCCTCTTCACCCTGGCTAACTATGCCCGCCGCCAGGGGATAGACCTTGAATCCGCGCTCAGGACCGCCAACCGCAAGTTCTACCGGCGCTTCTCCGCCATGGAAGAACTGGCGCGGGGGCGCGGGTTGGAAATGGCCGGCCTGGGTCACGAGGAACAAAACCGGCTCTGGGAAGAAGTGAAGGCGGCCGAAAGCACTCCGCCCGCCGGTTGAGGGGTAAAACAGGCCGGCTTCTTCGAACGGCCGGGCGGGTGGCTACCGCCTGTTGGACATCGTCCGCTTTTTTGCTGTAAAATCTATCCCTTTATCAACTATCAACCGCGGTGCCATCCGCGACAATTTTATAGAGCCGGCGTCCCGTTATGCCGGGCGCTTGGAAAAGGAGGGGAAAATGTATAAAAAGATACTGGTTCCGCTGGATGGGTCCGCAACCGCCGAGGGCGTGCTGCCCCACGCCAAGGCCCTGGCCTACTGCGAGGGGGCCGAGATAATACTCCTCAACGTGGCCTCCAACCCGGCGCTGGAATTTGCCTTCTCCGACCCCACTATCGCCGCCAAATCACTGGCCGAACAGGAAGACCGCAACCGGGCCTACATGGAGGAGCTTGAAAGCCGGCTGTCAAAAGCCGGTTTCAAGGTTTCGAGCATTTTGGCCCAAGGCTCGGCTGCGGATGCCATCCTCAGGGTGGCGGAAGAACTTGAGGTGGACGTCATCACCATGTCCACCCACGGGCGCAGCGGCCCGGCGCGCTGGCTGCTGGGCAGCGTGGCTGACCGGGTGGTGCGTCATTCCAAACATCCGGTAATGCTAATCCGGGCTGAAAAATAGCTTTTAATCCCCAGTTTCGACCCGGTAAAATATCGAGTAAGGAGAAAGCATGGCCCAGTTACTGAATCCTGAAGCCAAAAGCGATAGGGGCATCTGGAAGGTAATCTTCGCTTCCTCAGCCGGCACCATGATTGAATGGTACGACTTCTACATCTTCGGCGCGCTGGCCACCACCCTGGCCAGCAAGTTTTACCAGACCGGCACCAACGTGGGCGACCTCATCGCCTGGCTGGCGACCTTCGCCATCGGTTTCATCGTGCGGCCTTTCGGCGCTATCGTCTTCGGGCGTATCGGCGACATCATCGGGCGCAAGTATACCTTCCTGGTCACCATGACACTCATGGGCCTGGCCACATTCTCGGTGGGCCTGCTGCCCACCATTGATGTGCTGGGGGTTTGGGCCGGCGTCATCCTGATAGCCCTGCGCGTCATCCAGGGCCTGGCCCTGGGCGGCGAGTACGGCGGCGCGGCCACCTATATCGCCGAACACTCCAGCCACGGCAAGCGCGGTTTCTATACCAGTTTCATCCAGACCACCGCCACCCTGGGCCTGTTTCTATCGCTGGGCGTCATCCTGGTGACCCGGCTGGGCCTGGGTGACGCCACCTTCCAGGAATGGGGCTGGCGCATCCCGTTCCTCATTTCCATCCTGCTGGTGGGCGTCTCCCTGTGGGTGCGCGTCTCGCTACGCGAATCTCCCATGTTCCAGAAACTCAAGGACACCAAAACTGTTTCCAAGAACCCGCTCAAGGAAAGTTTCGGCAATCCCTACAACCTGCGCTGGGTGCTGCTGGCTCTCTTCGGCGCCACCATGGGTCAGGGGGTGGTGTGGTATACCGGCCAGTTCTACGCCCTTTTTTACATGCAGAGCGTGTTCAATGTTTCGCTGGTGGATTCCAATACCATCATGGGTGTGGCACTGCTCGTCGGCACGCCGCTCTTCATTTTCTTCGGCTGGCTGTCGGATAAAATCGGCCGCAAGTGGATTATGCTCACCGGCATGGCGCTGGCGGTGCTCACCTATTACCCCATCTACGGCGCTATGGCCGCGTTCGCTCCCACCGACCCCGGGCAACACTTCCTGTTCGCCTACCAGGGTTACAGCATGCCGGCCCTCATTGGCCTGGTGTTGATTCAGGTGGTTTACGTGACCATGGTTTACGGCCCCATCGCCGCTTTCCTGGTGGAGCTTTTCCCCACCAAGATTCGCTACACCTCCATGTCCCTGCCGTACCACATCGGCAACGGTGTTTTTGGAGGCCTGGTGCCGATTATCGGCTTGCAGCTCATCAGCGCCACTGGTAATAATTTTGCCGGGCTGTGGTGGCCGATGCTGATTGCGGGTATCTGTTTCGTGGTGGGGGCGCTCTTCGTCAGGGAGACCAACCAGCTTGACATCAACACCGAAAGCGCCATCGACCTGAAGAAGCAGTAAGCCCCCCGGCTTTGTGAGGCGGAAACGAACACCCGCCGGCAGACCTGCCGGCGGGTGTGTATTAATGATGGAAAGACGGCGGAAACGAGGTCGGTGAAGTTATCGGGGCGAGTGGATTCGAACCACCGACCTCAGCGTCCCGAACGCTGCGCGCTAACCAGGCTGCGCTACGCCCCGATACGAAACACCATTATAGGCGCAATTCAGTTTTTGGGCAAATTGGGTTACAATGTTAGAATCTGCCGGTCAGAACTTTTTGGGGGTTGGCATGAAGTACTGTGTTCTCATCATTGACGGCGCCGCCGGTTGGCCGGTAAAAAACAGGAATAACCGCACCACGCTGGAACTGGCCCGCACTCCCCACCTGGACAGGCTGACCGCCGCCGGCCGGCTGGGACTGACCGGCACCGTGCCCCAGGGTATGGAGCCTTCCAGCGCCATCGCCTGTATGTCCCTGCTGGGTTACGACCCAGGGATTTACTACCGGGGCCGGGCGGCCATCGAGGCGGTCAGCATGGGGGTCCCCATCGCTGCCGGAGAGGTGGTCTTCCGCGCCAACCTGGTATCCCTAAAAGCCGGTTCAATGTGGAGTTACTGTGCGGGCCACATCAGCGGTGAGGAAGCAGCCCTACTAATCGAGGACCTCAACCGGCGCCTGGGCAGCGAGGAAGTCAGTTTCCACACCGGTGTCGGTTACCGGCACCTGCTCAAGATAAAGGGCCATACCGAGACCGCCCGAGCGCTATGCACGCCCCCCCACGATATATCCGGCAAGCCTGTCAGGGGCTATCTGCCGCGCGGCCGCGGCAGCCGCCGGCTGAGGGGGCTGATGGCTGATTCCGAGCGTATTCTGGCCGACCACCCGGTCAACCTCAACCGCATCGCGCGCGGCCAGATTCCCGCCACCGCCGTCTGGTTGTTCTGGGGCAGCGGGCGCATCCCGGCCGTGCCCTCTTTCGAGCAGGTTTACGGGCTCAAAGCCGCCATCACGTCGGGGGTAGACCTGCTGCGCGGGCTGGGGCAGATGATGGGCATGAGCGTGCTCGATATACCGGGCGTCACCGACAATCTCCACAACGACTTCACCGCCCAGGCGGAGGGAGGCCTGAAGGCGCTTGAAACCCACGACCTGGTGGTTATCCACGTGGAGGCTCCGGATGAAGCCGGGCACGCCGGCAGCGCCGGGGAAAAGGTGACGGCCATCGAAAAAATCGATGAACTGGTAATCAGCCGGCTGGCAGCCTGGACGGCGACGCCGCTAAAGCTGCTCGTAATGCCCGACCACCCCACGCCGGTGGCCTGCCGCACGCACGTCAATGAACCGGTGCCCTTTCTCTTCAGCGGAGCGGGTTTC
The DNA here is from genome assembly GCA_964584525.1 of uncultured Dehalococcoidales bacterium. Lineage (GTDB taxonomy): Bacteria > Chloroflexota > Dehalococcoidia > Dehalococcoidales > UBA1222 > CAZPAL01. The sequence goes on from CAZPAL010000026.1 coordinate 11,385, forward strand.
GTTTCCAACGGAGCGCGTCGTTTCAGCGAGAAAGAGGCCGCCGCCACCAACCTGATGGTTCCCAGGGGTTTCGATATAATGCGGCTTTTCACCGGGGGAGATTCCAGTGTCCAGGCGTGAGGATGAGCGCCATGCTCAAAAGAATGAACCCAGGAGCGCCCCGCTCTGCCCGCGCTGCGGCCGTCCGGAGGTTTATCCATCCAAAAAGCGGCGCGGCTGGTGGGAGTGCGCCAACGAAGACTGCCCCTATTACCGCCGCACCTTTCCTTCCCCCTGCTACGGAGCGCGCGGCAAACCGCCGTGGTGGAGCGGGCTGCTGAAAATATTTAAGCGCCAGCCGTAAAGGCGTGAAATTTTAGCTCCGGCTTTTGCTATAATAGCCTGATTACGAAACAAGAGGGGGAATATTCGAATGAAAAACAAGCAGATGGCAGGATGGGCGGCCATACTGGCGGTGCTGGTGGTGTTTTTGATGAGCGTTACCGTGCTGGGAAACGAGCGCTTCCTTGGCGTAAGCGGGACGGTGGCCGTAATCACCGGTATCGGTTTCCTGTATGTAGGCGTGCTGGCCGCCATTGTAGGCATCTACTGGGCCCGCAGGTAAATATCGGAGCGGAGTAAAAAAGCGTGCCCTTGATTGTTCAAAAATACGGCGGCACCTCGGTGGCTGACGCCGAAAGAATCTTGAACGTAGCCCGCCGCATCGTCGCCGCCAGGGAGAAGGGCGACGACGTGGTGGTGGTGGTTTCGGCTATGGGGG
>CAZPAL010000027.1:0-874 GCA_964584525.1 uncultured Dehalococcoidales bacterium
GGCGTTGACGCCATCTTCCATTTGAAGTAGTTGCTCCTTCATGCCCGCGTCGGCAGCCGCCAGCCTTCTTAAAACTTTCAGAGCGGTATTAATTTCCGCCAGCGGGGTTGGCCCTGAATCCGCGTCCTCATCCAGGCGCCGGCAGGTTTCAAAGGCCAATTCTTTCAGCTTTTCGGCGGAAGCCAGCAGATGCCGGCGTAACTCAAGCTGTTCTTCCTCACCATCCTTTAGATTGGCGGTGCTTATTTCCGCAATCTGATAACGCAACAACTCGTGCCGCTGTGCGCTATCCGATTCCTTTTCGATTAGCTTTACCAAAGCAGCTTCCATACCGGATAATTCGGCTGCGCTGGCGGCGAATTCTTGCCTGGCGGCGTCCAACCCGGCAAAGCTATCCAGGTAATCCAGGTGATTCTTGGGCTCATAAAGCGACAGATGCTGGCTCTGGCCGTGAATGTCCACCAGTAAACGTCCCAGCTCCTGTACCATGCTGCGCGAGGCGGCGTCGCCGTTGATACGCGGCACGGACCTGCCCTGCCGCCGGAATTCGCAGCTTAGAATCAGGTTTTCATCACTCCCGGATAGGCCTTTACCGGCGATTGTATCGGATATGGCACGGGCTACTGCCTCTGTCGCTGGTGAAAACACGGCCTCGACGCGTGCCGAATCCGAGCCATAACGGATATCGGTTTCATTCATCTTGCCGTCCAGCAGCGCCTCCAGCGCATCTATGACCAGTGATTTACCGGCCCCGGTTTCACCGGTGATAACGTTCAAACCCGGGCAGGGTGCCCAGGTAATCCCGTCTATGATGCCGAACGAGCTTACTTTCAGTTCCGCTAACAAGCGCCGCTCCAAAATGATTTGCGTATAT